>CAYHFU010000012.1:0-10227 GCA_964355985.1 uncultured Candidatus Saccharibacteria bacterium
ACATTGGGGGTGAAAAAACTCATAATTATGTGCCTGGTGCGACGCCAATCATTTTCGCCAGTCGTCATCGGTCACCGGTAATTCTGGAATAATTTATCCTTACCCCCTCTTCATCCTCGCCCTATCTACCTCAGTCAATGCCATTTTCCTCAACCTCACGCTCTTCGGCGTGATCTCCAAATATTCATCTTTAGCCATCACCTCCAACCCCCTCTCGACCGTTAGCTCCATGGGCGGTGTCAACATGATCGCCTCATCGGACCCCGATGCTCTCATGTTCGAGAGTTGTTTGCCCTTGGTCGGGTTCACTGTCATTTCTTCGCCCTTGGAAGTATTGCCTATCACCATACCCTCGTACACCTCCGTCGCCGGAGCTATGTAGAGCGTGCCGCGATCCTGTAGGTTCCAGAGCGAGAATCCCAGCGCCTTGCCCGATGCCATCGATATCATCGAGCCCGTCTCGCGCCTCTCTATCTCTCCCGCGTACGGACGGAAGCCGATCACCCGCGAAGCCAATATGCCTTCGCCGCGCGTGTCAACCGTAAATTGATTCTTGTAACCCAAAAGTCCGCGCGTCGGCCCTTCGAGGATTATGCGCAATGATTCGCGGTGCGGGATGATATTCGTCACCACGAAGCCGCGCTTGCCCAAGCGTTCGATGATCGCGCCCTGATATTCCGCCGGTATATCTATGACCGCCTCCTCGAACGGCTCTTCTTTGACCCCGTCTTTTTCGTGAATGATCACTTGCGGCTGCGAGACTTGGAGCTCGTAACCTTCTCTGCGCATGTTCTCTATCAGTATCGCGATGTGGAGTTCGCCACGCCCCGACACGGTAAATGTATCGTTAGAACCAAAGTCAATCTTCAATCCCACATTCACCTCCAGTTCGCGCTCCAGTCGTTCGCGGATCTGCCTCGAAGTCACGAATTTTCCTTCCCTGCCGCCAAAAGGCGAGTTGTTCACCAGGAAGTCTAGCGATATCGCCGGCTCGTCCACCGCTATGCCCGGCAATGCCTCCGCATCCTTGTCCGTCGTCACCGTCTCGCCGATATCTATGTCAGGCAATCCCGCGATGAGCACGATGTCGCCCGTACCCGCTTCCTTGGCTTCCACCCTGTGAACGCCTTTGAATGTGAATATTTTAGTTATGATACCCGATCGCGCGTCGCCGTCAAAAATATTTTTTATGAAAACTCTGTCTCCGCTCCTCACCATCCCCTCGTATATTCTTCCCACCGCCATCCTCCCCAAATAATTATCGTAAGCCAGATTAAAAGGTTGCAGTCGCAGTGGCATATTCTCAATATTTGGGATTTTGAGAGAACGAGGTCTTCCGTTTCCGACGGCGCCCCTACTCGAAGCCACCGGCACCTTCTCGAGTATCATGTCCAGTAGTGGCGTCAAATCTTTCGACTCGTCCGTCAATTTCTTTTTCGCCACACCCAATCTCCCCACCGCGTATATCACCGGAAAACTTGCCTGCTCGTCGCTCGCCCCCAATTCAAGGAATAATTCCAAAACCTTCTCTTCACACAGGACGGGGTCGGCGGCTTGCTTGTCAATTTTGTTTATGACCACGATCGGCTTCAGGCCGAGCTCCAGTGACTTCTTCAATACGAACCTGGTCTGCGGCATCGGCCCTTCTTGCGCGTCGACGACGAGCAGTACCGAATCGATCGAGCGGATGACGCGCTCGACCTCCGAGCCAAAGTCGGCGTGCCCGGGCGTGTCAACGATGTTTATCTTGGTGCCCTTGTAATTGACTGACGCGTTCTTGGCGTAAATGGTGATCCCCCTCTCGAGCTCGAGCGCGTTGGAGTCCATCGAGACTTCGCCTGTCTCGGCCCCCGTCTGGCGGAGCATTGCGTCGGTCAAGGTTGTCTTGCCATGGTCGACGTGCGCGATGATTGCGATGTTTCTTATCTCCATGAATGTGATGCGGACCGATTTGAAAGAAATTAAATAGTCCCTTCCTCCAGGACCACGGTTTGATAATAACACATGTTTACCATCCGCACAAATTTTCCTTGAATGTGTCGCCGGCCGATTTGACTTTTAACCGTATATATGCTAGCATTGAAAACGCTAACCTTTCAGTCAACCATCAACCAAAGGAAAAGCAGTGAACATTGAATTGCACGGGTTCTTGCCGGAACATACCGAGGGTATATGCACGGCCGTCTGGGGCAAACTGTTTGCCAATCTTCCCCGCGAAGAGCAAATGGACTGCGCCGTAACCGTAGTGCCAGACCGTTCATATGAATGCCACGGTCGAAATGCTCCTTTCATTCGAGTCTTCTCCGACCGCAAATCAGACTTCGCACTAGCCGCGAAGTTGCTGAAGCCGGTCAAAATGCCCGGAGCTGGCATGAAGACCTTCGTCGAATGCGTCCTCTTGGATGATTGCATCGAGCTCTGAAGTCAGCCGCACCGCCCCATAGCGCAATCCTTGCGCTATGGGTGTCTTTTTTTAACGACAATTCATGACTTTACGGCGTGGTTGAGCCGTGGAAAATTTTATCAAAATTTCATAATTTTTTTATCGAAATTTCATCAAAAATTCATCGGAATTTTATCGCCACCTGATACAGTCAGTGAATGGTACAAAAAGAATACGATCAAAAACTTGAAGAAGCCAGCCGCGAATACTTCAATATCGTCAAAGTGAGACAAACCTGTTATGGAGATTATCATTTCGTAAGCATCATGGATTTGTAAACCACCAAAACAAAAACAACGGTTTGCGCCGTTGCCTTTGACTCGCCGTCAGCTCTAGTGCCGAACAATACCAGCTTGGCTTTCACCAATGGCCGCGAGATTTATGTCTTAATATTAGCAAGTAAGAGATGATTGTCAATACCACCACGCGCATCGCCCACCTGCTCATGCTTCCCATGTCTTTCCACGAGGAGAAGAAGATCGGCGAAGTCGGCGAGAAGATCAGCCGCGCCGCCTTTTCGCTAGAGACCATCGTCGGCCGGATAGTCATAGATCTCGCCCCACAATTCCTGTCCATACTCATAGCTCTGGGGATTGGTTTTTACTTGAATGTGTGGCTGGCTTTGGCGCTTGTGGCCGGATCTGAGGGCGTAAGTTGCAAACTCAACGAGCTATAAAAATCTGACAATGTCCCGCGCAAAGCAAGTCCTTTCCGTCGAGGTTGTGCCTAAATCGAGACAATCCCTTGCCTAACATGGCGTGAAAATTACAACCTCGACGGAAAGGACTTGCTTTGCGCGGGAAGACGAGTATTGAGGAGTTGTAACCTGTATTAGCGCTTCGACCACTGCGGACTCTTTCTGGCTTTTTTGAGACCGAACTTCCTGCGTTCTTTGGCGCGCGGGTCTCTCTTCAAATAACCAAGTTTCTTGACCTTGCCGCGAAGTTCCGCGTCGTAAATTATAAGAGCGCGCGCGATACCGTGTCTCGTCGCTTCCGCCTGCGCCGCAATGCCGCCGCCTTTGACTTTTATTGAGACCTTGAATTTCTCCGCCGGTTTGGCGTTCACGATCGCTTCCTCGACCGTCGTGCGCGTCTCTCTTACCGGGAAATACGATTCTATGGTCTTGCCGTTCACCTCATAAGCGTTCTTGGCGGACTGGAAAAGTCTGACGCGGGCAATGGCGGTCTTGCGGCGGCCTACCGCTTCATAATATTTAGTTGTTGATTTTGTGGCTGACATGTTTTTCCGCGTCTTCAATGATAGCGCCGGCGTATTTAATCTTTAATAATCAAATTTTTCATCCTGTCATTCCTCAACTTATTGTTCGGCAACATATTGTAAACCGCGCGGCGATAGACTTCAGTCATGCCGCGGCGGGTGATCAGTTCGGCCAAAGTCTTTTTGAAAAGTCCCCCGCGGTGGCCTGTATAAGTAACATAGACCTCCCCCGTCCTTTTCTTGGCGGTGATGTCGGTCTTCGCGGCGTTTGATATCTCAACTTTCGCGCCCGCCACCTTATTCTTGGCGAAACTGGTTGAATCTTTGCCGAGCAAAAGCCTCGCCGCCTCGCTCGCGACTCTGCCTATCTTCTTGCCTTGTGCGTCTATCGTGTGCTTCATAGTTGATTATACAAATTCGATCAAAGCCATTTTACTGCCGTCTTGGTCCCGGTTCGGCATGCGGATAATGCGCGTGTAGCCGCCGCTTCTCTCCTTGTACTTTGGCGCCACGGTCTCAAACAATTTTTTGACTTCTTTGGCGCCTTGGATCCTTGAAGATGAAAGTCTGCGCGCGGCTACCGTGTCGTTCTTGGCCTTGGTGACGAGCTTTTCGACGAACGGTCGGAGTTCCTTGGCTTTTGGCAAAGTCGTCTTGATCCGGCCGTCGCGTATCAGGTTGCGCGCCAAAGAACGCATGAGCGCGTGGCGCTGATTTTTCTCCCTGCCGAACTTTCTCCGATTGTCGCCGTGTCTCATTTTAGTTAAAAGTCAAATAGTTCTTAGTTTATTGTTTCAAAGTGATTTCGTACTGCGCCAGAAGCTTCTTTACCTCCTGCATCCCCTTCGCGCCCAATCCGTCAATGTCTCCCAAATCCGACTCTTTCTTCCTGGACAAGCCGCCTAGAGTGCGAACATTGGCCCCGGCGAGCGCTTTGGCGGTGCGAGAAGTGAGTCCGAGATCGTCAATGCGAACCCTGGAAAGATCGGTGCTTATTTCCGACTTCTTCGACTTTTTCTCGTCTTCCCCGTCCGCGTCTTCTCCATCTTTAGTTGGTTTTTTCTCTTCGTCCGCTTCGGTAAATCCGACGATCGCGCGCAGTTGCTCTATCATGAGTACCACGGACTTCTCCAACGCTTCTCTCGGGGCAATCGTGCCGTCAGTCTCGATCGCGAGACGCAAACGGTTGAAGTCCGTCCTGTCGCCGACGCGCATGTTCTCGACCTCGTAGTTGGCCTTCTTGATCGGCGTAAAGGCCGCGTCGAGCGTGATCGCGCCGATCTCCACGCGATCCTTGTGCAATATTTCCTTGGGCAAGTAGCCCAGGCCCTTTTCGACCGTCAGTTCCATGTCGAGTTCGGCGTGCTTGTCCGTGAGCGACGCGATGTGCAGTTCCGGATTGAGTACTTCCACTTGTCCGGGCGCTTCGATGTCCTTGCCCGTGACCATTTTTTGACCCTTCGCTTTGAGCGTGAGCGTCTGCGGCTCGTCGGTGTTTATGCGTATGCGCAGTCTTTTGATATTGAGTAAAAGCGTTATGACGTCTTCTTTTACGCCGGTAATGGTGGAAAACTCGTGATCAACTCCCTTGATCTTGACCTTGGTCACGGCCGCGCCGGGAAGAGAAGAAAGGATAATGCGGCGAAGCGAATTGCCGAGAGTGTGGCCGTATCCCGGATACAATCCGTCAATTTCGTAAATTCCCGCGACGGCGTCTTCGTGGATGACTTTCGGCTTTGAAGGTAAAATTAAGTCGTGCGTCATGTTTTTGGCGTTTTATTTGTTATTTATTAAAACAAGTGTAGGTTATTAATTATGCGCAAAAATCGTAAAAAGTCAAGATTTTAACGGGTGTAAAACTCCAACACGGCCCTCAGATCGAACAAGAGCTCGTCCTTGTCGGCCGTAGGTTCACCGACAATCTCCATCGTTCTCTCTTTGGCGTCAACCTTTAACCACGCCGGTACTTGCGTCTTTTCGAGTTCCTCGTTGAGTTTGGCGAAAAGAGCTTTGTTCTTACTGCCTTCGCGGATCGAGAGCTTGTCGCCAACGCCGAGCTTTATTGATGGAATCGTAACTCTCTGGCCGTTCACCGCGATGTGTCCGTGAGAAACCATTTGTCTTGCCGCCGAGCGCGAAGGCGCAAGTCCGGCGCGCAGAACGACATTGTCGAGCCGTCCTTCGAGCGCGAGAAGGAGATTTTTAGCGTTGTCGCCTTTGGTCTCGAGAGCAGCGTTGACATAGTTCGCGAACTGTCCCGCCGAAACACCGTAGCTGTAGCGCGCCTTCTGCTTCTCGAGCATCTGCCGTCCGTATTCGCTTTTTCCACCGCGGCGCCTGCCGCCGATCTTGGTCTTTTTTTGCGAGCGCAAGGAAAACTTTTGCGTCTGCGTCTTCCTGAAGACGGGCGCTCCCAGGTAACGAGCTTTTTTGTATCTTGGTCCGATTTGCATGTGGTTGATTGAAAAAGTTTTCTTTGTCTTGAATTAAACGCTGAAGAATTACACTCTCCTCGGTTTCTTGGGTTTCGGCCCGTTAAAAGGCACTGGCGTTTCGTCCTTGATCGAGTTTATGACGAATCCTTTGCTGATGAAGCCGCGGATGGCCGACTCGCGTCCGGAGCCTACGCCTTTCACCACGACGTCGATCTCCCGCAGTCCCAATTCCTGCGCCTTCGCGCCCAAAACTTCCCCGACTTTGGCGGCGGCGAAAGGCGTTCCCTTCTTGGCCCCCCTGAATCCGGACGCGCCGGACGAGCCCCACATGAGCGCGTTGCCGCTCTTATCGGTCAGGACCACCTTGGTGTTGTTGTAAGTCGATTGCACGTGCAAAATGCCGGCCTCAACCTTCTTCTTGGAAGACGCCGAAGCTACCTTTGGCTTGCCGCCTTCGGCTTCATTCGTCCCGCTCGCTACGATTCTTTTTTTACCCATGTTTTTGTTTTATGCGTTTCTCGTCGGTTCACCGCCAGCTTTTAAGTCTTTTCTTCCTTCCTACGGCCCGATCCCATGGTCTTTCTCACGTTGCCGCGCACGGTCCTGGAATTGGTCTTTGTCCTCTGTCCCCTCGCCGGCATGTGCCTGGCGTGCCTCGAACCGCGATAAGCTTTGATGTCTTTCAACCTTTTAATGTTGCCTGCGACTTCACGCTTCAAGTCCCCCTCGATCTTGAATCCTTCAACCATCTTGCGGACTGCGTTTTCTTGCTCGACCGTGAGTTGTCCCGGCTTCAGTCCCGCGTCAACTTTCGTTTTGGCGAGAACATGCCGCGTGCGAGAACGACCGATGCCGTAGATGGCCGTGAGGGCGATTTCCATTCGCTTGTTATCTGGTAAAGTTATGCCTAGTATTCTCATTTTTTGAAGGTCGTAAGAATTTATCGTTTGAAAAAATCGCCGCGATGTTTGATTGAAATTTCGCGCCGATTAGCCTTGCCTTTGTTTGTGCCGCGGATTGGACTTGCAGATGACATACAGATAACCTCCGCGACGGACGGTCTTGCACTTGGCGCAAATTGTCTTGACTGATGCTTTTACTTTCATTTCACTTAAAAAGTCGCCTGGCCGCGAATTTTCGCCGTTCTCGGTCTTTATCAACCTCGCTTGATGATCCTTGCCTTGCCGCCGTACTGATCCTGCTCGAGATCGACTTTGTCGCCGATCATCACGCGGATGCGGTGCAGTCTCATTCTGCCGGAGAGATAGGCGAGGATTGTTTCTCCTCCGTCCTTTTCCGAAAGTTGGACCCGGAACAGCGTGTCCGGCAACGCCTCTACGACGGTACCGCTTAGGGTCTTCTTTTGATTTGGCGCGTTATTCATCTACACTTTTGCGCGTTTCCATATGTTAGCAGAAGTGGCCTTTGGAAGTCAAGGGAAAATTGAGGTCTTTCGCAGATACGACCTGTGTACCGAGCTACTTCACTAAAATCTCTATTCGGTTTGGATCCCTCGGCACCTTTGACCACGGAGGCACGACTTGACCGCTCGATTGCTCTAGATCGAGGGCCGGGGCGTATGTGCGGAGGATTTCTTCGGTTTCGGAGAGGGAGAGGCTGGCAAATTTATCCTTGAGTTCGTCCACTGGCACAGCGCCCTTAAGCTTCATGTCGCCTTTGAGTTGGATAACAAGCGTGTTTTTCTTTTCGGGTGAAAAATCTTTGGCGTTTGAGATCGAGAAATCCAAGAGTTCAAGGCCCGGCGCATCGTAAGCGTATTCGCCGAAAGTATCCACCGCCGCCTCGCCGGCCAGTTTCTTCGTAAGTTCGGAGCGGTCAAATGCGATTCCATTCATGGTACCTTTCACGGAGATCACCGCTTTGTTAGATTCGTCGCCGCCAACCATCGCCTCACCGAAAGAAGACAAGTAAGCGTCGTCGTATACCATGTTGCCTTGCGAGATCATTCCTTCGACTTCCGATCTCAATTTGGCGGTAAGTTGCGCTTTCAAATTCGCCGTAGTTGAAGCCAGCACGGCCGGTTCGACCGTCTTCTTGCGGCCGACGAAGCCGCCTGTTATGTCTTTCGCCAACTTTGCGTAAACCGTTTGATATTTATCGGTGCCTTTATAAGCGACGATCGTGAAGCCGGCTGGAGTTTTTCCGAGCGATATGTCGTATTCCTGACCAACCTTGTCCGCTATTACGGACGCGTTTATTTTTCCCGGAATGACTTTGTCGCCTGAAGATTTGGTAAACCCTGGAATTGAGACTGAGCCAGTTAGACGGTACACGCTCATCCCTCCGTCGTCGGTAAGCCGCGTGCCGGCGACAAGCCGCAAAGCAGTAGGACGATAGGCGTTGTAGAGAGTCACCATTCCTCGCGCTTTTTGCTGAACAGGCACATCTTCAGAAGCTGGTACGGTCGTACTCACTTCGGCGCTCGCAGATAAAATCTCGTAAACCAATGAACCTGCTTTTGGAATGTTCGACGCCACATATGTGCCGTTGACCGCCACCGGAACCTCTTTGGGCGTAATGGTGAAAATCGCTCGCGAAAAGAAAGCAGAGGCCGTATATGCTACCCCCGCCAATACGACGAATGCGCCCAGGACGGCCAGTATCACCTTCTTGCCGTTACCGCTTCTCTTGATTTTTTTCTCATGGAGCAGAGGCGGCGCTATCGGCAATCGTTTCAACGGTACGATGTTTTCTTCACGCAATGGTTTAACGCCGTCGAGAGGTATCTCCCTGATTGAACGGCGACCGTTAGGAATTATGTCTTCTACTCGGCGTGGCATTTGCAATAATTATAACCTGATTTCGCTCAACTCGACAAACTGTTGACAGCCAGAGCGTATAGGCCCGTCAGGTGTAAGACTTCCGTGCGCGGAGAAAAAGAGACGCGCTCCGTCATTTGTTCCGCGTTAAATGGTTCGATATTCGCTTCCGGGTGCGCCCGCCGGAAACTTTGCGTGAAGAATTCCTCGTGCGCCCGCGCGGTCACCACGACGGCATGGAACGGTCGGAAGGCGTGGCCGGACTCGCGGAGCAGTTTGGCGAATTCCTCGTTCCAATCCTTGGCCGCGTTGTCTATGGCGCCGACGGCATTCGCTTCTTCGACCTTGTCCATGTATCCGCCCGCGAAAAGCGTTACCAACGAATCAGCCGCGCCGGTCGAAATCTTGGCCGCCTTGCTGACGGCGCGGACGATCGTGTTTATGCCTATGGGGAACGAGCCAAAGAAGACGCAATCCCCGTCCTCGGCCGCCACTATGTCGGTGAGTTCTCCGTGCGCGTGCACCAATATGTAGTCATTTTTCTCAGGCAGGAACGCTTTGACGCCGATGTGTTGCAGGAGGAGCGCGGAGTGGAAGAAGATTTTATCGTACCAAACTATATGAGCGCACAGTTCGCGAAAACGCTCTATCATGCCGCTCCCCGCGACCGAAACAGCAAAAGAGACTTCCAATTCTTTAGCGGCTTTGCATTCCCAATCTGCGATGTGGTAGCCATTCAGCCGCACGCTGAATATTTTCTCCTCGACGATCTCAACCAAGTCGGTCTGTTCGGGCGCGTCGCTTACGCGTTCTTTTTCGATTATCGCCATGACGCCTTTCTTGGTCACGGCCGTTGGCCGCTCGAAAGTCTGCGTTATGGTTTTGGCTTTGGAGACGGTCCAGGGAGACGACAGTATGAAGTGTATTTCGCTTACTTTCGGAATCGTTTCGCTCTCGTCATTTTCGGCTCCATGCGAATGATTGTCGCCCGCGCTCAATTCATGGACGAAGCTGACGCTCGCATCAACGCATTCTTTGAGCGCGTCAAGCGTTGATTTTATGAGATACGATGTGCCCGCTTGCGGCCTGTAGGACACATTTCTCTCTACCATGAATGTAATGCGCGGCTTTGTGTCTCCGTCCGCGTAATTCACGACCGACGCGCGGACGATGGAGCTCTGCACATCAAGTAACAATATTGTTTTTCCTTTCCTGTGATGAGAAGCGAAGAACATTGGTTATATTATAAGTAACCAGCCCCGAAGCCGCAAAATTAACCGCAAAACCGCCGCCCGCACAAAACCCAAACAATACAAGGGGGCCACCGGGGTTTTGGCGGAAATTTAGG
>CAYHFU010000013.1:0-9751 GCA_964355985.1 uncultured Candidatus Saccharibacteria bacterium
TTTCGAAATCATATCCGCGCTATTGTCGCGTTGCCGCGTGTTCACGCTCAAACCATTGGCCGAGGATGCACTGCGCGCTATATTGAAACGAACAAAGATAAAGATGCCGAATGTCGCCGTCGATTGGCTCGTGGCACTCGCGAACGGCGACGCGCGGATAGCTATAACCGCTGTCGAGAATTGCAAACGGTTGTACGGCGCGATCACGCTCGAAAACTTAAAAAATACATTCGAGCACGCTTTCATCCGTTTCGACAAAAAAGGCGAGGAGCATTACGACACCATTTCGGCGTACATCAAAAGTATGAGAGCAGGGGATGTCGATGCCGCGCTTTATTACCTCGCCAGAATGATAGAAGGCGGCGAAGACCCCAAGTTTATCGCGCGGCGCATGGTCGTGTTCGCCTCCGAAGACATCGGGCTCGCGCAACCCACCGCGCTCGTCGTCGCCAATGAAGTATTCAGGGCCGTGGAAACGATCGGTCTCCCCGAAGCGCAAATAAACCTCGCTCACGGCACCGCCTATCTCGTTCTGGCCGCCAAAGACAGGAGCGCATACGACGCTTATTTCGAAGTGCTCGATGATGTCAGAAAAACAGGCAATTTGCCAATACCAATGAATGTAAAGAACGCTCCCACCAAGCTCATGAAGGATTTCGGCTACCACAAAGGTTACGAAATGTATCCCAAAAATCCGGGGAGTAAAGAAGACAGTTACTTGCCGGAAAAATTGAAAGGGAAACGATACTTAAAGCGTAAGCCGCGCCCGTGAGCGAGGTTTCGGTTTTCCCCAGCCCTTGACTTGCACGACAGGGGATGATAGAAATAGAGTATTAAATAGTGCAACATTATAAGTTAACAAGCAAACATGGCCACAGCAAACATTTCATTCAAGCCCAAGCAGATCGTCAGGAGACTGCTCTCGTCTCTGCCCGACAGAGCCAATGAAGTTATCACCTATCGTTTCGGACTCGGCAAGGACACCGCGAGACTAACCCTCGACGCTATAGGCAAGAAATACGGCATCACAAGGGAACGCGTCAGGCAGATCGAGGAGTACGCCCTTGAAATGATCCAGAAATCCGAAGCGTACAAACAGGAAAAAACCGCGTTTACCGAGATAGAGTCTCTACTCCATTCCTTAGGTGGCATCGTCGTCGAGGACGACTTCTTGGGCCATGTTTCCAAGGACAAAAGTTTGCAAAATCATATCCATTTTTTGCTTACGGTCGGCGAGCCGTTCCAGAGATTCAAGGAAGACGATGACTTCAAACACCGCTGGCATGTCAACGAAGATTTGGCCAAGAAGGTGGAAGAGGCCTTGAAAAAGCTCTACGCGAACTTGAGCATGGAAGACCTCCTGCCCGAATCCGAGATGATCAGCCGCTTCATTCAGCATCTGGGTGATGTCTCTGAGCGTTACAAGAACCAGGAAGTCGTCAAGCGATGGCTCGCCCTTTCGAAGCACATAGACAAGAACGCGCTCGGCGACTGGGGCAAGGCCAAGTCTCCGAACATCAGGAGCAAGGGCGTGCGCGATTACGCTTTTCTGGTCGTGAAGAGACACGGCAAACCGATACATTTCCGTGAAGTGGCCAAGCAGATCGAGAAACTTTTCAAGAAGAAGGCGCACACTGCCACGACTCACAACGAACTCATCAAAGACAAGCGCTTTGTCCTGGTCGGTCGCGGCATGTACGCGCTCGCCGAATGGGGTTATATGCCCGGTGTCGTTCGCGATGTCATCCACGCGCTTCTAGACAAGCATGGACCTTTGACCAAGGAAGAAATTGTGGGCAAAGTGCTCAAGGAGAGGTATGTCAAAGAAAACACCATTCTCGTAAATCTCCAAAATCCCAAGCATTTCTCGCGTTCCAAGGAAGGGAAGTATTCGGCGGTTGCGGCGGCATAAGGACTAAAAACTTAATAGAGTAGATAGCCTCGACCGT
The DNA here is from genome assembly GCA_964355985.1 of uncultured Candidatus Saccharibacteria bacterium. Taxonomy (GTDB): domain Bacteria; phylum Patescibacteriota; class Minisyncoccia; order Phycocordibacterales; family PALSA-1337; genus C7867-002. The sequence goes on from CAYHFU010000013.1 coordinate 1,950, forward strand.
CGCAGGCGGCGACAAGTGTCGAACGAGCTTGCGAATGTGAGACACTTGTCGCGCCGAGGAGGAAGAGGCGTACTTTATTTGACTTTGTTATAATGTACCCATGACCGTAGCGGAAGCTTTCAACATATTCTTAATAGGTCTCCAATACGACGCGTGGCCAGCCGTCCTTCACATCCTCGTGACCGTCGCGCCGATATTTCTGGCCGTCATATTATTTGCGATCATGTGGGACTTGTGGGTGCAGTATGTGCGAGCCAAATTCTTTTTCTCTTTGGAACGGACGGTCATTGAATTGAAGTTGCCGAAAGATACCTTCAAATCTCCCTTGGCCATGGAGATCTTCTTGAACTCTCTGCACAACACCGCCGACGGCAATACATTCGTTCAATATTGGAAGGGTGAGACCAGGCCGTGGTATTCGTTGGAGCTTGTCTCAATTGAAGGAACCGTCAAGTTTTTCATCTGGACGGAAACCAGGCGCAAAGCTGGATTGATCAGTGCGTTGTATTCGCAATTTCCGGAAATCGAGATTCGTGAAGTGGAGGATTACGCCAAAAGCGTTCATTTCGACCCGGATGTCACGAGGATATGGGCTTGTGAATTCAAGTTTTCGAAGGACGATCCTTATCCGATAAAAACATACATTGACTATGGGCTAGATAAAGATCCAAAAGAAGAGTTTAAGATAGATCCGATGACTCCCTTGATCGAATTTTTAGGCAGTGTCCCGACCAACAGCCAGGTCTGGATACAAATAATGGTCATGGCACACAAAAAAAAGATAAAACCGGGGCATTTTTTCAAAACTGCGGATTTGTGGGAAGACAAAGCTAAAAAATTGGTGAACGAATTGATGATCAGAGACGAAAAGACCAAGGTGTCAGGCACAGAAAACAAATCTGGGTTTCTTGTCAGTCCAAAACTTTCAAAGGGCGAGGAAGAGGTTATAACCGCCCTTGAAAGAAGCATAACAAAACACCCCTTTGATGTCGGCATCCGTGCTCTATACATAGCGCCGAAAAAGTCTTTTGACACGCCGTTTGGTCTTGGGGGCATCATTAGCAGCTTCAAACATTTCAGCACGACGCAGTTGAACGGTTTCAAGACGATGAATTGGCATGTCAACTTGGATTATCCGTGGCAAGATTTCAATAATATGAGACGAAACCGTTTCGGCAAATTGGCGCTTCTAGCTTACAAATATCGCTCGTATTTCTTCGAGCCGTTCAAAGACAAACCCATGGTCATGAACTCCGAAGAACTGGCGACCATATACCACTTCCCGGGTTCTGTTGCCGCTACGCCGGCTTTGGAGCGCGTGCCTTCCAAGAAAGCACAGGCACCCGCCAATTTGCCGGTTTGATTTTGTCTATGTGATTGATATAGTAGCAAATGAATCTTCAAAGACTGTTTCAAACAGCAAAGCAAGCAATCCTGAAACACGCTTGGTACGCGGCCATAATTGCCGTTTGTATTGTCGGCGTGTTGTCTATTGTTGTTTACGGCTCGATCGCGCCGAATGATTTTCCCGTAAAGGCAACTATTGCGATTGAGAAAAACATCGGACTGAACGGCGTGGCTCGCGAATTGGCGAGTAATCAAATAATCAGGTCGCCGGTCGTTTACAAAGCGTTCGTCGTCCTTTTGGGCGGAAGTAAAAATGTTATGGCGGGCGATTACCTCTTTGACTCGCCGCAGTCCGCTCTCCGGGTGGCGTACAGGACAATAAAAGGGGTTCATGGATTACCTAGAATTAAAATCACGGTTCCCGAAGGCCTCGCTTCTTCCGACATCGCGCGTCTTCTGGTCAAAAACATACCCGGTTTTGACGGCAATTCATTCAAGGTAATGGCGAAGGAAAACGAGGGTTATCTTTTTCCCGACACTTATTTTTTTTACGAGAATGTGATACCGGCCCAAGTGATCGATGCGATGAAGGCGAACTTCGACAAGCAGATCAAGAAATTGCAGTTTCGACTGACGATTTCCGGTAAATCGCTCGATGAGGCCGTCAAGATGGCTTCGATAATCGAGGAAGAGGCGCGCGACGAGGATGACAGGCGTATCATCGCGGGCATTCTCTGGAAAAGGATCGAAAAAGATATGCCGCTCCAAGTTGACGCGCCATTCTTCTACATTCTCGGCAAGACTTCGGCGGAACTCTCACTCAACGACTTGGCCATGAATTCACCTTACAATCTTTACAAAAACGCCGGATTACCGCCAACGCCCATCAGCAATCCCGGACTTGGCGCTATCGAAGCCGCGCTAGATCCGACGGAAACCGACTACTGGTTCTATCTATCCGATTCCGAAGGCGTCACGCATTACGCCGAGACTCACGACGGACATTTGGCGAATAAGGTGAGGTATCTGCAATGAGGACGATTGCCATTTCAAACGGTAGTGTTAATCTTTTCGATATGAAGAACCGATCAAAAGGGTGTGTTTTTATCGGCCTTTCCGGCGGCGTAGACAGTGCCGTGTCGGCGACGCTTCTAAAACGCGCAGGGTACGACATAACGGGCGTTTTCATCAAAGTCTGGCAACCCGATTGGATCGAGTGTACTTGGCGCGAAGACAGGCGTGATGCTATGAGGGTGGCCGCTCACCTAGGCATCCCATTTGTCACGCTCGACCTCGAAAAGGAATACAAAGAAAGCGTCATTGACTACATGATCGCCGAGTACTCGAAGGGCCGCACCCCCAACCCCGATGTCATGTGCAACCGCACTGTTAAGTTCGGCGCCTTTTACGACTGGGCTATTGCACAGGGTGCTGATTTTGTCGCCACCGGCCACTACGCTCGAATAGTAACCCCCGCCCTCTCGGCGACAACAGCTCCTCCGTCTCGTCGCAAGCTCCTCGCGGAGGACTGTTCTCGCCTGCGGGCGGGGCTGACGCGTTTCATCTACTCGCTTCTAATAAGTAATGATTCAAACAAAGATCAGTCGTATTTTTTGTGGACACTCAAACAAGAGCAGTTGCCGCGAATACTGTTCCCCATAGGCCACCTAACAAAACCAGAAGTTCGGAGCTTGGCTCGCAAATTTGGCCTACCGAACGCCGAAAAGAAAGACAGTCAAGGGTTGTGTTTCATCGGCAAAGTGAATATCAAAGAATTCCTGTCTCATTACATGAAGTCGGAGCCGGGCAATGTCTTGGACGAGAATGGGGAAGTTATCGGTGCGCATCCCGGGGCACTATTCTTTACTATCGGTGAGAGGCACGGTTTTACGATTACAAAAAAGACTCCCCACGATCAGCCTCTCTATGTGATCGATAAAGATGTAGAGCAAAACACTATCACAGTGACGGCGCTCGACGAGTCCGGCACATTCGCTACGCGAGCCAATCGCAACCCGCTGGTAGGGCTCGCTCCGCGAAGTGCCGAACCCGCCGAGCGGAACGGTGGTGAGAGAGAATCAGAATCTGGTTTTAATCAAAAAGTTAGAATAGAGCAGGTGAATTGGACGGAAGGAAGAGCGCCTGATGAATTCATTGGAACTGGGAAAATACTAGAGGCAAGGACGCGGTATCGCCAGCCGCTCGAGAAAATGAGAATAGCCGGCATTACATTCACGGACATGACCGTGGAATTCGAGAGGAAACAAGCAACCATAGCGCCCGGACAATCGTTAGTAATCTATGAAGGGGAAAAGTGTCTTGGCGGCGGAGTTATTTCATGTTAAAATACGACCATGCCTCCATTGAATAAACTAACAACAAAGGCCCGTGAGGCGCTCAAGAGAGCCCATGAATTGGCCATAGAGCGCGGACAAAATCATGTTAATCCGGCGCACTTGCTTTGCGCGCTTTTATTGCAAGAAGAGAGTATGGTTGCGTCAGTTTTGGACAAACTCGACATAGATACGCCGATGCTCGTCGATGTCGTCCTTGAGCACATCGAATCGCCCGAGAGTTCCAATGTGCTCTCGCCTTCGTACCAGATTTACATCACTCCCGACCTCGCGCAGATACTCGACAATTCGTTGCGCGTGACGGCAAACATGAAGGAGGAGTTCATTTCCACCGAACATCTGTTTCTTTCAATCTTCGACATCCAGTGTGTCGCGCGGGACATTCTGGCCAGATTCAAGATTGAGAAAGATCAGGTCACGAAAATCATTCAAGAATTGAAAATCAATCCGCCGGTCAAGGATACCGGACCCAAAAAGTTCCGCACTCTGTACAAGTACGCGCGCAGTCTCACGAGGTTGGCGCATGAGAACAAACTTGACCCTGTCATCGGTCGCGATTCGGAAATAATGCGCATCATTCAAATATTGTCGCGCAGGACAAAAAATAATCCGATTTTGATCGGCGAGGCAGGCGTGGGCAAGACCGCAATTGCCGAAGGTCTTGCTTTACGAATGGCGCAAGGAGACATCCCGGAATCTTTGAAAGACAAAGAATTGGTGTCTCTGGACCTCGGTTCGCTCATCGCCGGTACCAAGTACCGTGGTGAATTCGAGGAGAGATTGAAAAATATCTTGAAAGAAGTCGAGAGATCCGACGGCAAAATTATTCTATTCATTGACGAAATACACACTCTCGTTGGCGCGGGCGCGGCCGAGGGCTCCATGGACGCGTCCAATATGTTGAAGCCGGCTTTGGCGCGCGGCGAACTACGGGCTATTGGCGCCACTACGATCAAGGAGTATCAGAAATACATCGAGAAGGATCCCGCTTTGACCAGACGCTTCCAGCCGGTATTTGTACAGGAGCCTTCAGTTGAAGACGCCATTGCCATTTTGAGAGGAATAAAAGAGAAATACGAACTGTATCACGGCGTGCGCATAACAGACGACGCCATCGTGGCGTCTGTCAATTTGGCCAGTCGCTACATAACGGACCGATTCCTGCCTGACAAAGTCGTTGACCTCATAGATGAAGCGGCCTCTTCTTTGAGAATATCTTTGGAAAACATGCCGCCGCAACTCGAAGAAGCCAGGAGAAAAATAATGCGCCTAGAAATCGAAAAAGAAGCCTTGAAGAAGGAAGACGACAAAGCGGCAAAAGCCAGGATGGTGGCTGTGGAGAAAGAGGTAGCAGACATCAAAGAGAGCACAGCCGAACTCGATCTCAAATGGAAGAACGAGAAAGAAACGATAGGTGATATCAAACGAATAAAGAAAGAGCAGGAATCACTTCGGATAGAGGCGGAAATGGCTGAGGCAAGGGCGGATTTGGCGAAAGCCGCTGAAATCAGATATGGAAAACTGCCGGCTCTTGAGAAAGAGTTGGATCAAAAGAACAAGCGCTTGAAGAAATTACAGTCTTCGAGGAGGATTCTAAAAGAAGAAATAGACGCCGAAGACATCGCAGGCGTGGTATCCCGTTGGACTGGCATACCCGTTTCGAGAATGTTGGAATCAGAAGCGTCGAAACTTATCCGCATGGAAGATGAATTGAAGAGGCGTATAGTTGGTCAAGATGAAGCCGTCGGCAAGATTGCAGATACTATTAGAAGATCACGCGCGGGAGTATCCGACCCCAACCGTCCGATCGGCTCGTTCATATTCCTGGGACCTACCGGTGTCGGCAAGACCGAACTCACGAAAGCTCTGGCGGAATTCATGTTCAACGACGAGAAGTCATTGATCCGTGTGGACATGTCGGAATTCATGGAGAAACATTCGGTGTCGAAGCTCATAGGCGCGCCGCCGGGTTATGTCGGACACGAAGAAGGTGGAGTGTTTACCGAAACAGTAAGACACAGGCCTTATTCAGTGGTCCTATTTGATGAAATAGAGAAGGCGCACCCTGAAGTGTTTAATATCTTACTTCAAGTCCTCGACAACGGCCGTCTGACCGATTCAAAAGGCCGCCTCGTGAATTTCAGAAACACTGTCATCATCATGACTTCAAACATTGGCGCGCAACACATAGAAAAGATGGAGAAAATCGGTTTTGCCAAGAATGTGGAAAACATGGACCGCGACAATTACGCGAACGCAAAAGAAAAAGTGATGTCTTCTTTGAAGGATTATTTCCGCCCGGAATTCTTGAACCGCGTTGACGACACGATCATATTTGACATCCTTTCGCCGGAAGCCATCAAGGAAATCGTCAAAATTCAGGTGGCTGAGGTGGTCAAGCGGTTGACAGATAAAGAAATTGAATTAATTTTGTCCCCGGAAGTTTTGGACTACTTGTCAAAAGAAGGCTACAACCCGCAGTACGGAGCGCGGCCTTTGAAGAGGTTGATTCAGACAAAGATATTGACGCCGGTCGCTAGATTGCTCATCAGCCAAGAAGTCGGTAAAGGCGGCACTATATCGGTCAACAGATCCACTTCTGCTAAGACTACGATTGGAAGTGAAGGCGATCAATTCACATTTGATACGCGTAAGAAGAGGAGGGGAGAAAGTCCGATTATCATGCCGGGCATGGTGGCGCAGAAATAATTCAAGATTTCAAGTGCGTTTTCGACCTTGTGGGAAACGGGAAATCTGTTAGACTTGTTCCAGAGTGAACATTCGCGCAGGTGGCAGAGTGGTCAATTGCAATTGGCTGTAAACCAATCGCCCTATGGGCTACGGGGGTTCAAATCCCTCCCTGCGCACCAGAAATTTATCGGGATCCGAGACACCGACAAATCAAGCATGATTGCACTCAATCAACGACTACGCGTTTTAAATGTGCTCCTATCTTCACGGTGATTTCGTAAGGAATAGCGTCACACTTTTTGGCGATTGAAACGATCGAGTTTGGATCGGCGGCATTGTTACTCACGACCACCACGGTCGTTCCCTCACTTACGCCTTCAACATTAGTGACATCAACCGTCGTGATGTTCATGCTCACGCGGCCGACGATGGGGCAGGGAATTCGTTTTTCACCGACGAGTATGGTTCCGCGGTTGGACAGTCGCCTATCCACGCCTTCAAAGTATCCGAGAGGAATAGTCGCGATCAGCATTTCACTAGAGGCCTTGAATGCGTTGCCGTAGCCGACGGTTTCGCCTTTTTTCAATCTTTTGACGCCGGTAATGATCGTCTTCATTTCTATGATCGGTAAGAGATTCAGTTTTTGCGGGAATGAACTGCCGTCAGTTAGACCGTAAAGGCCGAGCCCCAAACGCGTCAAATTCGCCGTTATGCGATTTGAAAATCGGTGGCCGTCGGTGTTGGACAAGTGAATGTATTTCAATCCGGGAAAGGCCGATTTGAATTTCTCCGCGATGCCGTTCCAAAGAATGATTTGTTTGTCAGTAAATGAATGGTTTTCATTGTCGGCGTCTGGTAGGTGAGAACAGACGCCTTCAAGAACGATATGTGGATTATTTTTTACGAGTTCGATTGCTTTGTCAATCTCTTCCGGTAAAATGCCTTGGCGACGCATGCCGGTGTCTATTTTCAAATGAATCGGAGGTCGGATCTTACGATTGGTTGCGAGCGAGCGCAGGGTACCGATACTGCTGACGGTGAAGGATGTCCTTTTCAATCGGGAGCATGCGATATCTTCCGGTCTGGAATAACCGATCACGAGCAGGGGAGTTTTGATGCCTCTCGTTCTCAATGCCACTGCTTCAAAATACGAATCCACCGCGAAGAACGGAATCGTTGCATTTTCCAGCATCTCCGCCACCTCTACTAACCCGTGTCCGTAGGCATTACTCTTCAATACTGGTGCGATTTGACGATTTGGCGCCAGTTTTCTGAACTCATTGAGGTTGTTTAACAATCGGCCTTTCGATATCTCAACCGTTACCAAGGGCTCGTAAGGATACCTTGATTTCGCCAAGCGTTTGAGCCATTTTTTCATGATCTCTATTGTACGCTATATTCATCTCGCAA
>CAYHFU010000014.1:0-9573 GCA_964355985.1 uncultured Candidatus Saccharibacteria bacterium
TTTTTGCTATACTATACCGCAATGACCAACCCATTCGATCAAAACTTCTTCAAGTTCACCGCAGGGTTCATTTTGATACTCGGAATCACCTTCTCCGTGCTCTGGCTCGTCGGATTTTTTGGGGCAAAAGACGACAATACGGCCCAGCTGAGCCGCTGAAAATTTTATCGAAATTTCATAACTTTTTTATCGAAATTTCATCAAAAATTCATCGAAATTTCATTTCGATTTGATACGCTGTAGGCATTATTAAAAGTAATGCTTAAAAACGCATCAACATGATGAAATTTCTCAATCTTTTTCGCGTCAGTTTTTCGAGTAAGTTCACGATCGGTTCAGTCGCAGGTTTGGTCAGTTTAACAATTGCTACGATCATCATCGGTTTCCCGACCATGGTACGCGCCGAAACCCGCATTCCGGCAACCGTCCTTGAACAGGACACTGTCTGGAACAAAGACGGCAGTCCCTACATGCTCGATGGATCCCTGACCGTGCCCCTAGGCGTGACGCTTACCATCGGTCCCGGCGTCGAAGTTTGGGGTGATGATCCGGCCTTCGACAGTCCGGCGTCGCTTATCGTCGACGGCGGACGACTGATCGTCGAAGGTAAAGGCGCCGGACAGGATCGCGTGTCCATTAAAAGATTCTCGGGCATAGAATTTTACGGCGGCTCGTTCTACATTGGGAATACCGACATATTCGGCATCAACCACTTCACCGTGAATGGAGGACGCGGCATACTGGCTACCAGCACCATCATAGACGCTCATGACGGATTGAAGATCAAAGACGGCGTTGTCTCTGTCGAAGGCAGTAAAATCACACGAACCAGGCGTGCTATCACCCTGGAATTCGAATCGATATTCCTCATGATGGGCACTACGCCCGGCGAGACCGGCGGCATAGGTAACGCGCTCGACGCTCTTGATGGCTTGAATGAAACCCATGTGCCTTCACTCACGATCATCAACTCTTCACTCGCTGGCAATTACAGTTACGCTCTGAAGAATTATTCGGATACGATGGTCATCGCCGAGAACAATTGGTGGGGAAGGCCGGAAGGACCTCTCACTGCCGGTTATGGCGACACGGTATGGGGTCCGGTTGATTATGAACCGTGGCTTACGAGCGAACCCGCTCTCGACCCCGGCCTCGAAGAGCCTGAAATACCGGATTGTTGCTCGAGCATCCTATTCCTGCCCGGCCTGGAAGCGTCGTCTCTTTATCGTCCCGAGGAAATGCCGCTCGGCATCAATACCGAGAATACCCTCTGGCCGCCTAATAAGAACGACGATGTGCGCAAACTATTCTTGAATACCGACGGCTCCAATCCCGACTCGACGATTTATTCCGGCGGTCCGATCGACAAAGTTTTTGGCGTTTACGGAGTCTACGACAAATTCATGGGCTTTCTCGACAGTTTGGCCTTGAATGGAACCGTGAACGAGTGGAAGTCCTTCGGCTATGATTGGCGCGTGCCCATAGCGGAAGTGGTTGCGGGGCCTGAGCAAAAAGCGACGACGACCGAATACTTGGTCCAAACGGTCGAAGATCTGGCGTCGCGTTCCAAGACCGGCAAAGTTACTCTGATCGCGCATTCGAACGGCGGTCTGGTGGCAAAATACCTCGTGAAAACACTAGTTGATCTCGGCAAAGAAAGTATCATAGACTCGGTAATCTCGGTGGCCGTGCCATACCTCGGGACTCCGCAGGCGATAGCGGGACTCCTGCACGGCGATAACCAGGAAGTTGGCGGCGGCTTCTTGGCCTCACAGTCCGTAGCAAGACAGTTGGGACAAAACATGGCTAGTGCGTATTCACTCTTGCCATCGGCCGAATATTTCTCAAAAGTATTAGGACCAACGATAGCATTTGCTTCCTCTACCGTAGACGGCCTGAACGACGGTTCCTATCCCAAGAATATTCAATCGTATAACGATCAGTTCACGTTCTTGGCCGATTCCAACGACATACGCATAGAACCCAAAACAACCGATCTGAAAACACCAATAAAAGGAAATCAGATTCTCTTGGCCGCCGCGGAAGCGTTACGCGCTGTCGTCGATCCGTTCAATTGGCCCGCGGTGATATCGAGGTGGGCGATCGTAGGGTGGAATCTCGAGACCGCCAAAAGACTGTCTTATTCCGACGACGCCGTTCCTTCCAAGATACCGACGAACATGGGCGACGGAACAGTGGTCTCAAAAAGCGCTTCTTATGACTCGCGCAATGTCACTTCGTTGGACTTGGACAATCTGTCCGAAGTTGAAAAAAAGAGAATTGCGCACGCGAACATTCTGGAATCCTCAACAACCGAACAACTTATCGAAAAAGCGGTTCACGGCACCGAATTCAATGCTTTCTGTCTGGAAGTTGAGAAACTACCCGGAGTAAAGTGTGGCGAGCCTGATTACTCCAAAGAGATCATATACAAGCCAGTGATACTAAGGACGCACTCGCCGGTTGAACTGCACATATACGACGAGCAAGGACGGCATACAGGAGAAATACCCATCCCTCCGGAAGTGATCGCGGAATATGACATCGAGGAAGGGTTGTATGTTAGGTACGAAAATAATATCCCAGGAAGTCAGTTCGAAGCTACTGGAGGATTGGACAATGAAACGACCATATACCTGCCGGATGACGACGGCAAGTACACAATCGTACTCAAAGGTACTGGGACGGGTACTTTCTCATTCGACATAGATCGCCTGATGGATTTTGTCGTTGATCGCGTTCGATACTCCAATATACCGGTAACTCCGCTCTCCGTTGCCACGACTACGTTGGAAATCCCGCCGATTGTCGCCGATGCCGCCACGACGAGTTGGATGGTTACGCCGCTAGCCAAATCATTGATGGTTGACTTTGACGGCAACGGTACTGACGACGCCGCGGCGGAGCCAAACGCGGAATTGCCGCCGACTGTTTATCTCAATGCGATCAGGAGTACGATAGTGGCTGCCCTCGGCGATACCAATCGCGCGAAGCAGCTCCTGAAGCGAGTGGATAAAATAGAGAAGAATGTCATGAAGGGTAAAGACGACAAGATCTTCGCTGCGGCGATGCGACTGTTCAAACGCACGGAGATCGTGGGACACAAGGAACGCGTAGGATTGAGCGAGGGCGACAAGGAAGAGATTATCGCGCAGATAGAGACGCTCGTTGCGCAATTCGAGTAGTTATGATAACTTAACCTCATAAGGCCAAAGACAGGAGGCGACTGACGGTCAATCGTTAGCACTAAGCCCTCCCGAGGTTTTCTCTTAAAGTCGGCCTTTAACCACAGAGGTCGATTTTATTTAATTGAATTTAAAGCAGAACAAAATGGCAAGGACAAAAGAACAGAAGAAAGAGATCATCGGACAACTCACGAAGATCATGGACGGTGCCAAGTCGCTAGTTTTCGTGAATTTCCATGGCCTCAAGGTTTCAGACGCTAGCCTAATGCGCCGAGAACTTAAGAAAGATGGCGTGGGTTACTTCGTGGCAAAAAAGACTTTGACCGAGAAGGCGCTTGAGGGCAAGAAGTACGAGGGCGCTCAGCCCGCGTTGGTCGGCGAGTTTGGTCTCGCGTACGGTGAAGATCTGGTCGCGCCGGCGAGGGGAGTGTACGAGTTTCAAAAGAAACTGAAGGATCAGGTGTCGATAGTCGGAGGGGTGTTCGAAGGCAGATTTATGACCAAGGAGGAGATGACGGGCATAGCTTCGATACCGCCGATCAAGACTCTGTACGGCATGTTCGTGAATGTGATCAATTCACCGATACAGGGACTGGTGATGGCGCTCGATCAGATTAGTAAGCAGAAAGTTTAATAAAACCGTTTCTCCCTCCTCGGCGCGACGAAGTGTCTCACATTCGCAAGCTCGTTCGACACTTGTCGCCGCCTCGACGGTCGAAACGGCTGACGAATTAATTATTAGTAAATACAACTAACATGGATACAAACAAAACAATAGAAACCAAGCAAGAAAATCAAACAGTGGAAGTGCCGGCAAAGTTCAAAGACATCGTGACGGCGATAGAGAAAATGTCGGTGATTGACTTGAATGAACTGGTGAAATTACTCGAAAAGAAGTTCGGCGTGTCGGCGCAAGCAACGGCAGTAGCGGCGGCCCCGGCGGCCGGTGGCGCGGCGGCAGGGGAGGAGAAGAGCGTGTTTGCGGTGCATCTCGCGGCAGCGGGAGACCAGAAGATCGCGGTTATCAAAGTGATCAAAGAAGTTTTGGGCTTGGGCTTGAAGGAGGCCAAGGACCTCGTTGACGGCGCGCCGGCACTCTTGAAAGACGGCGTGAAGAAGGAGGAGGCCGATGCGTGGAAAAAGCAAATCGAAGCGGCTGGCGGCAAAGTAGAGTTGAAGTAGTGCCGCGCGGATTCCCCCTTTGAAAAAGGGGGTGCCGCGAAGCGGCGGGGGATTTTGTGTTATAGTTAAATTCAAATGGATGCCTTAACCGCGATATTCGGCAGTCAACTGAAAATAAAATTGTTGCGGTTGTTCCTCTTCAACGAGGCGACGCCGTTTTTCGCGGACGAAATAGTCGTGCGCGTGCGGAACGGCGCCGACGCAGCCAAAAAGGAATTGAACTTACTCGTCAAAGCGGACATCGTGAAAAAGAAGAATATAGTCAAGGAGATTGAAATCAAGCGCGGCAACAAGACGATCGTGAAGAAGAAAGAAGGTATGGGATACGCGTTCAACGAGAAGTTTGCTTACAAGGATCCGCTGAAAAATCTCGTCACCGTCGTTTCTATACAGGCCGACCAGTCTCTGGCGAAGCGTTTTTCCGGCGTAGGCAAGGTCAAATTGATCATGGCGGCGGGCGTATTCATCCAGAACTGGGATTCGCGCGTGGACTTGCTCATCGTGGGCGAGGAATTGAATCTGCGCAAGATCGAGACGATCATTATGGGAGTTGAGGCGGAAATAGGGAAGGAGATCTCATATTCGGCCTTTGAGACGGCGGACTTCGAGTATCGCATCGGTATCCACGATCGTCTGGTGCGTGACATTCTTGATTACCCGCATGTGACATTGCTTGACCGTCTCGGCATTGAGTCGCAATAGTAGTCGAAAAACGCAGGAAGGCGCGGTGTTCATTTTCCCCGTCCGAGGACCTGTTTGAATGGAGTATGAATTGCTAGGTTTTTTCATTGCAGTCAGCTAAGCAATGGAAAAACCTTGCAATTCAACGACATGAGTCCCGGAGAACGGGGAAAATGAACACCGCGCCTTCCTGCGTTTTTTGACTATCCACAGTGGCCAGTACCTCATTCATGGTAAAATGTAGGCATTACAAGGCAATAATTATCAGTTAAAAAATCATAACTATTATGGTGTTCATTCAAAATTGGGGCGATGTGTTCACGCAATCACTCCAGAATGTCTGGCTCGGAGTGGCAAACTTCGTGCCGAGCTTGGTGATCGCAATTATCATTTTCGCCATTGGCTGGGTCTTGGCGGCTCTCATAGAGCGGCTCGTCGAGAGTATACTGAAGGCGCTCAAACTTGACGCCGCGCTCAAGAGCGCCGGTTTCGAGGATGTGGTCAAGCGCGCGGGGCACAATCTGAATTCTGGCCGCTTCGTCGGCACGCTCTGCAAGTGGTTCGTGATCGTGGTATTCCTGATGGCTTCGCTCGATGTGCTCGGATTGGCGCAGGTGAATTCGTTCTTGGGCCAAGTCGTCAATTACTTGCCGCAGGTGATCGTCGCGGTGTTCATCCTCTTGATCGCGGTTCTGGTCGCGAACGCGATGAATAAAGTCGTCGTCGCCAGCGCCAAAGCAGGCCATGTCAAGTCGGCGGAACTCTTGGGCCGCGTGACGAAGTGGGCGATCTGGATCTTCGCGCTCCTTACGGTCTTGATCACGCTCGGTATCGCTCCGGCTCTGATCCAAATGGTCGTGACGGCAATCTTCGCTGGCGCGGCGCTCGCGATCGGCTTGGCGTTCGGTCTCGGTGGCAAGGAGGTTGCGCAAAAGTGGATCGAGAAGACTTCTCAGCACATCGCGGAGAGGGACTAGTCTCCAGTTTAGTTTTCCTTGAATGTAGTGCAGACGCAGGCGGCTCCGAAAGGGGCCGCTTGTTTTCGTTTTTCGGATTATGCGGTACGATATTCGTCATATGCCGTACATTTTTCTTGATGAAAGCGGACAATTTTCAAAGCATAGTCATGAAAATTATTTCGTAGTTGCGTCATTTACTGTGGGCGATATTCGTCGAACAGCCAAAGGATTTCGGGCGTGGTGCAGAGGACATTTTCTGAGAAAGATGCGTGATCAGAGTGAGATAAAGTGGTCATCCACAAGATACCCAGATGAATTACGCTTGAAAACATTGCGAGAGATTTCGAGACTTGATGTGAGAATACGGTTTGCATATTTATTGCATAGGAATATTCCGGCAGATTATCATCATAAAAATAAATTACAAAGTGGACTTTTATATACCAATATTGTTGGTGAAATACTGACTTCATATTTACCAACGACTGATAAAGAGTTTCGCGTTTTCTGCGACCGTAGAAGATTAAGCGGCATGTCTGAAACCGAGTTCAAAGAAGTCCTCAGTGCTCGTCTATTGCCGGCGTTGCCAAAAGGTGTAGTTTTACAAATTGAAATGGTTGATTCGGCCGCAGTAGTGAATATTCAAATTGCCGACTGGATTGCCGGGGCGTTAGCGAGATATTTTGAGAAGGGAAAGTTGGGAGAGGAATGTTTCAAAATCTTGAAAGAAAATATCATTGGGGAAGGGAGGGAATTATTTAACGGAGAATCAACTATCGTATAAACAAAAAATCCGCCGAAGCGGGTTCTTTGTTAGAAGTAGCGTCTCACAAGGTGGTGCTCTCCAACTCAAGCCCCAGATACTCTGAGGGAACATCGGAGCGCCTCGTAAGTTATTATTGCATACTTCTGGTAGAAGCCTAGCAAATTCGATATGTATTGTCAACTAGACATGTGGATAATGTTGATTACCGCCCTTATTCTCTGATCTTTACCGAGAAATCCGCAGAGTCGGCGTACTTCACCGCCCGATCGTTTATGAAAAATTTCCCGCGAGCCTGATCAAATGGAAGATCGGTATCTATAAGGCCGAGGTCGTGCGCCAATTTGTCGGAATTTGCCGGAAGTAGTACGCGGAGATTGAAAAAGGGAACTTTGTCAGGCGTGATTTTGTTGATATGCCTCACGATGTTGGTTGTACAGGTATTGGTTATCGTATTGTAAAACTCAGGATGATCTTTCAGAATATTCGCCCGTTCTATCATGTCCAAGAATAATTTCTGCGCTTTTTCAACGGTTGTTCTTCCCGGATACAAATACACGAGATCCTTACGGTAATTGGAACGCAATTTTATCACATCGCGTTCGTCGGCGATCACATACATAAGTTCGTATTGATTGAAAAGTCCTTTGATCGGACTGTAAGTTTCTCCCTTTTCCTTGCGTATTTCGACGGAGATGGAGACGAATTGATTGCCGTCGAATTCGAAGCTCAAAAAAGTGTGCGCGGAACCGGGAATGCCGGAGAATGGTTCGACGACATACCAGACTCGCTTTATTTTGTCCAAGTCGAAAGTCTTGTCGTAATAATCCGGAGTGTAACTTGTCGTGGAATCGTACGAGAAATTCCTGACATTATGGACATTGACCAAATTTTGGTCAATGTCGGCGTAAGGAAGCACCTTTTGATCGAGCGACCAGTCGCGGTCGTTGGAAGGTTTGATTGTAAGGTGGACGACTATAAGTACAAGGAAGGTGGTTGTGCAGAGAAATAATATCGGATAGACGACGAATCTCCTCAAGCATCTGAAGACTTTTTTCACAATGTCATTCTAGCAAATGCACCCATTTTGTGCTTGAATACAGTGAAGACAGAAACATATGAATTATTCTAATGTTATAGACGAGATTTTCAGTCAGTTCAAAGGTCCCAGATTTTCGATAAAGTTGTGGGATGGATCGGAACGATATTACGGTTCTGGCACATCGGCATCATTCACTCTCATTTTAGAAGATGCTATGACTGCCAAGCGTCTGTTGTCGCAAGGAGCTCTTGGCTTCGGGGAATCATACATGGAAGGAAAACTCCGAATTGAGGGAGATATAGAAGCCTATCTTCGGCTTCGACATCAGTTTAAGCGAGTACGACGCTCGTGGAGACTTATTTTTGCAACTTTTCTCGCTACGAGAAGCGTACCTAAAGAACGAAAGGATCAGATCGCTTACCATTATGATCTCGGAAATGACTTTTTTCAGATGATTCTGGATCATGAGACCATGTCGTATTCTGCTGGACGGTATGAAATCGGTTCGGAAGATCTGGCAACTGCTCAACAAAAGAAATTAGAACTTATCTCTGAATGGTTGAATCTTCCAGTAGGTGCTTTGATCCTAGATTGGCCCTCCCCCAAAATTTTGAACACCGATCTTGTATAATTAGCAGAAGTTAATCGCTAACATACAAGCCAATGAAAAAATATCGCATCGCTCCCGAAGTAAAGGAGCAAATATTAAACCGCGTCAAAAACGACGGCGTGCCGGTTTCGGAGGCCGCCAAAGACCACGGCATCTCCGAGAACACCATATACGGTTGGATATCGAAGAAGATCGAAGGGCAACCGTCTTTCTCGGAAATCATCCGTCTCAAAAAGGAGAATCGCCAGCTCTTGGAACTGGTCGGAGAGATTACCTTGAAGCTCTCCGAAACCCAAAAAAAGAATTGACGCAAAATTGCGGCGATGTGCCCAAAGCTCTCCGGGCCAGAGAGATTGGGGTATCGAGAGGAAGTCTCTACTATCAGCCGAAGATGCCGGAAAGAGACTGGAAACTCAAGTGCAAGATTGAAGAAGTTCTGCGAACTCCCGGCAAGCAGTCGTACAGTTCGCCGAGAATCGCTCTGGAGCTCAAGAGAAATCACAAAGTCATCGAGCGCGTGATGAAAATCTTTGGCATCAAGGCATACAGGAGAAGGGGCAAAAAGCCAGAAAGAAAGCCAATTTCCGTCGAATATCCGAATCTTCTTCTATCGACCATGCCTTTATGGCGAGGTCATGTCTGGGCGGCCGATTTCACCGAAATCTGGTGGAAGACGAGGAAGATCTATTTGGCCACCGTAATCGACCTCTACACCAGAGAAATCGTTGGCATGGCCGTATCGTTACACAAGGGCGTGCAATTGACCGCCGCGGCCCTCTGGGACGCGCTTCTTCACAACCCGAGACCGTTCATCTTCCACAGTGACAACGGCAGCGAATATCGAGCTAAAGCGTTCGCGGAAATACTGACGGGTTTCGGCACGCTCGTTTCCCGTTCGGCTCCCGGTTGTCCGTGGGAGAACGGTTATCAGGAGTCTTTCTACGACAAGTGGAAGACGGATTTCGGCGATCCGAACCGTTTCGATTCATTCGGCGAGCTGATATCGGAGGTATATCAATCGATCTGGATCTACAACAACGAGAGGATACATTCTTCGCTCAAGATGTCGCCGGTTCAGTTTGCATCAAAAATCGCGGCGGCGTACAATTCAGGGACACAAGGTTAGTGTACAAAGAAAAGGGGGAACAACA
>CAYHFU010000015.1:0-9163 GCA_964355985.1 uncultured Candidatus Saccharibacteria bacterium
ATGCGCCACTTCTATGTCATTGGTCAAACGGGAACCGGCAAGACGACGCTCTTGAAGAATATGATTATTCAAGACATAAAAGCCGGCCACGGCGTCTGTTTCATAGATCCGCACGGTTCAGATGTGGTTGATATTCTAGCCAACATTCCGCCGAACAGGTACGAGGATGTGGTCTATTTCGATCCCGCCTCAACCGAGCGTCCCATGGCTCTGAACATGCTCGAGTCCGACCGCCGCTTTCCGGAGCAAAAGACTTTCGTAGTCAATGAGATGTTTTCAATCTTCCAGAAGCTCTACGGTGCGGTGCCCGAGTCCATGGGTCCGATGTTCGAGCAATACTTCCGCAATGCCACAAACTTGGTCATCGAAGATCCCGACAGCGGCTCGACTCTCCTCGATGTGTCGCGAGTGATGTCGAACAAGGCGTTCAGGGATTTGAAAATTTCGAAATGCAAGAATCCGGTCATCGTTCAATTCTGGAAAGAAATAGCGGAGAAAGCAGGCGGTGAAGCTTCACTGGCCAATATTGTGCCGTACATCACATCCAAATTTGATGTCTTTCTCTCGAATGAAATAATGCGGCCGATCGTGTCTCAGGAGAAATCATCTTTCAACATGCGCGAAATTATGGACGGCAGGAAGATTTTGCTGGTCAATTTGTCAAAAGGCCGATTGGGCGACATCAATTCGCATTTGATAGGATTGATTTTGGTCGGCAAGATTTTGATGGCCGCATTGTCGCGCGTTGACTCGTTCGGCAAGGGGGCGGATTCCATGCCGGACTTCTACCTGTATCTGGACGAATTCCAGAATGTCACCACCGACTCGATCTCGACCATTCTCTCTGAAGCGCGCAAGTATCGCCTGGCGCTCACGGTTGCCCACCAATTCATCGGCCAACTCGACGACAAGATCAAGAATGCCGTCTTTGGCAATGTGGGCTCGATGGCTGTCTTCCGCGTCGGCACCGAGGATGCTGAATTCCTGGAGAAACAATTCACGCCTGTCTTCACGCAAACCGACATCGTGAATCTAGATAATTTCAACGCCTACATCCGCTTGCTCTCCGGCGGCCGGCCGGCAAAACCGTTCAATATAAGGATCATGTCGAAAGATGTTGGCAACATGGCACAAGTGGATAAACTGAAGGAGTTGTCATCCTTGAAGTTCGGGCGGCCTAGGGCGGAGGTTGAGGAAGAGGTAATGGAGAAGTATCGGAAGTGAAATAGAAAGGAAAACGCGTTAAGTATTTGACAGACCCCATTCTGACCAGTAAACTACTCGTACTGGTCAAAAAAGACGATTTTTGACCAGTACGAGTAAAATACTATGCTAAAAGAGATAGTTTCCAACCAAAAATTGCAAAAGGAGCAACTTCTCGCTTTGCAATACATTGATCGCACCCAAGAGTCATTTGGCGAAAAATGGCTGGATTCGGATTTGATAAAAGTGGTGCTTGGTCCTCGTCGCGCCGGCAAATCAGTTTTTTCGTTGATGCTTTTGAGAGAGCGCCCATTCATGTACTTCAATTTCGACGACGACATGTTGGCAAGTATCGGTAAAATAAGAACGGATGATCTCATGAAAGAGCTTCACGCGGCGTACGGTCCGATAAAAACGATTCTGTTTGATGAAATACAAAATCTGCCCAGATGGGAACTCTTCGCCAACCGTCTTCATCGGGAAGGCTACAATCTGGTCCTTACCGGATCAAATGCGCAACTGCTCTCCATGGAACTCGCCACGCATCTGACCGGCAGGCATATGCCGATAAAAATATTACCGTTCGACTTCAACGAATTTTTGCGGGCAAAGAAATTTCAAGTCAATCCCGAATACGCTTCTTTGCCGCGACAAAAGGGCGAACTCTTGAATCTGATGGAGAATTACCTTTTGAACGGAGGATTTCCCGAAGTCGCGGTGAACAATGTCGATCCAAAAGATTATCTTGGGGTTTTGTTTGACTCCTTGCTTTTCAAAGACGTGGTCAAAAGACACAAGGTCAGATTCTCTGTGCAGATAGGTAATCTGGCGACGCACCTGACCAATAACTTCGCAAGCCCGTACACGATACGCAGGTTGCTTGAAGCGCTAAATCTCAAAAGCACGACCACCGTGGAGCAATATGTGAAATATTTAGAGGAAGCGTACCTCATGTTTTCACTGCTCGGTTATTCGCCAAAATCCGCGCAACGAATGAAGTCGCCCAGGAAAGTATATGTCGTCGACAACGGATTCATAAACGCGAAAGCGGTTCAACACTTGCCCGACAAGGGTAAACTCATGGAGAATCTGGTTTTTACCGAACTCGTGAAGCGCGGAGCTGAGCCGAACCGAGAACTTTTCTACTACAAAACGCGCAACGATCGCGAGATTGATTTTGTCTTGAAGAAAGGATTCAAGGTCATGGAGCTCATTCAAGTCTGCTACGACTCTGTGTCGCCGGAAGTCGAAAAGCGAGAGGTGAAGGCTCTCCTCGAAGCCGGCGGCGAGCTTGAGACGACGAACCTCACCGTGCTCACCTGGGACGAAAAGCGCGAAGTGAAAAAAGACGGCGCGACCGTGCGATTTACGCCGCTCTGGGAATGGTTGATGAGGGTAAACCGCTGAATACCATGAGGAATTGTCTGCCTTGAAGTTTGAGCGGCCCATGGTGGAAGTGAAGGTAATGGGGAACTATATGAGTATGAAATCACATTCAAACATATGAGTTTCGAAAATCCGACATCTGAACAAGGAGAAATGCCTTCATTGCATGTTGAGGTAGAGAAACTGAGCCGGAAGAACCTGGCGGATCTGACAATAAATCACCATGAACGAGCAACGACCATCATTTGAAAGACGAGAAGATACGCCCGTGTCAGACGAGCAAGTCATCGAATCGTTGCGTAACAAGGGAAAAGACGACCCTGAATCAATAAAGCTTCTTGAAAGATGGGCCAAGGAGCTTGAAAGCGGACTGGATGTCGTCTACGAATCAGAGGGTAATGAAAGTTTTGCGATTGCGGGTGTGAGATGCGCCATGCGTCGCGCGATTGTGTATTACAAAGCCGGTTATGTAGGTGAAGCAATCGCTGATTTGACGGAGACGAAAGACGCCGCAGGTAGTGAAATATTTAGAAATTCAGGTCTTTACGAACAGGCGTCGGTTTTACTGGACAAGATGAAAACCGGCAAGACCGTAGAATCATCCTAGAATCAATTTGTGTCCCTGATCGCCGCAGCGGGGATGAGCGCGAGCAGAGTTATCACCCCGACGACCGCGAACAAATACTCATTCGTGGTAAACATGAGTCCGACTATCGTCACCAACGGCGCCAAGAAGTACGAGAGTGGTCTTGTGACGCGGAAGACGCCGAGCGCGGCCGCGTCGCGAGGAGAGACAGTTTTGAAAAAATAAGTCTCCATCATTATTTCCGCAATGGCCGCGCCCACGCGCGTGGCGAACAAAAGGAGCGCCCAGATAGCTACGCTCGGAATCTTGACGAAAGCAAGCACGATCGTCGCGATTCCCATGATCGCGAAACCAACGATCATCATTTCTTTTTCGCCGTATTTGCGGTCGGCGAGCTTGCCCAGAGGGTATTGTATGAGTGGAAAAGGCAAGAGCATCACAACCAATATAATGCCGATCTCACTCCAGTTGAAGCCGAGAGTCTGGTGCAGATATATCGGAGAATAAACGACCATCCAAGCGTAGAAAACTTGCAAAATAAGGTTGGCGGAAAAGAGTTTGACCCAATTGCGGTTGTGCGCCACATGCTTGGCCAAGCGCCAGGGCGAGAGATGTGTGTAGTTTGGGTCCTTGAATCTCGGGAAGTTGCGGTATACGAGATATAGGAGAGGGAAGAGCATAGCAAGCGCCGCTATGTAAGTGTCGCGATAATCTTCCGTGCCGTTTATGATCATCGTGCCTATGAGAGGGCCGATTACCCACGCGGCGTTCAGTGTCGCGGTGTAGAGACCTCTCACCGAGCCTACGTGCGCGCTGTCGGTGTAAACTTCCAGGAATATGTCGAGGGTAAGGCCGATCAATGAAGAGACGGCGATTTGCAAGATGAACAAGATCGCGATAGTTGTCGGTCCGGTCGAAGTGGCGAGACCATAGAAAAGCGCCATTTGGGCAAGAATGAGATACAAAGTCAAACGGTAATTGCCGACGCGACGGATGAAAGCGGGTACTATGAGGAAGCCGAGAATAGTTGCGGCGGAGCCGGTCATGTATATGAAGCTCAAGACGCGCTCGTCGGCGAACAGGCTCAAATAGCTTGAGTTCGAATACATCGGCACGACCATGTGTAGGGCGAAGATGAAGCCGGTTACAGCGATCGTGTAGATAATATGGCTTCGCGAAGGAGCGCGCGATATTGTCGTTGTCGTCTGCATTTCCCTGAATTATAGCAGATCTAAATCGTTAATATTACCGGAATCACCATCGGCCTCTTTGCGGTTTTTTGGAGAAGATACTTGGAGACCGCGTCGGTGAGATTATCTTTGACAAAATCAATGTTTATCGGATTCATGCCACGAGTGGAACGCTCGGCGGTATCCTTGATGAGTTGGCGGACTTCGTGGAGCAGGTCTTGAGATTCGCGAAGGTACACGAACCCGCGGGAAATGATGTCGGGAGATTTTTTCAATTTACCAGTTGCGGCATTGATGATCCCGAAGATGATAAATATGCCGTCTTGGGCTAGCATTTGGCGGTCACGAATGACGATGTCTTGCGCGTCGCCGACCGAAAAGCCGTCGACGAGGACGAGGCCCGAGGGCGCTTTTTCTTTGCGTACGGTGATCTTTTCCCCTTTGGGGTCGATTTCAATGAGCGAGCCGTTGTCGGGTACCACCACATTCTCTTTTGGTACGCCTATGGATTGCGCGAGTTCCGCGTGTTGTCGGAGCATAAAGTGGTTGCCGTGCACGGGCATAAAGAACTTGTAGTCTATATGTTCGTGTATCCATTTGAGCTCGCCGCGGTTACCGTGACCCGAGGCGTGAATGTCTGAATCGAGGTAAGTAATAACCTTCGCTTCCGATCGGTACAGATTGTCTTTCAGTTTCATGACCGAATTATAGTTCGTCGGAATGATAGACGAAGAAAGCACGATCGTGTCCGTTGGTTTCAAACGGATGTACTTGTGCGTCTTATTCGCTATTCTCATAAGCGCCGCGAATTCCTCGCCTTGCGCGCCGGTTACCAACATGATGATTCTGTCAGCGGGGTAATTCTCAATCTCCTCGACTGGAATGATGTTCGAGATCTTGGCCAGATTCAACTGCTGGATAATCTCTATGTTTGCCTTCATGCTCCTGCCCTCGACCGCCACTTTCTTGTTGTACTTCTCGGCAATCTTGAATATGTTCACAATGCGTTCCACCTGCGACGCGAAAGTGCCTATGATCGTCCTCGCCGTCGCCGCTCTGATTATTTTCTCGATGTTTTCCGTGACTGTGCTTTCCGACAACGAAAAGCCGTGTTTCTCTATTGAGGTCGAATCCATGGTCAGGAGCAAAACTTTCCTGCCCTTGAATCTCTCGTACTGTTTCTCTTCTTCCTCCGTCACGACCCCGTTTATGTTGTCCACGCGCACATCCTCAACGAAGACGATGTCGCCGAGGGCGGTGTGGATGATAAGTCCCATGGAGTCGGGAATGGTGTGCGAAATGGCGAAAGTCTCGACTTTCATATCAGGACTGACGACGACCGTTTCATCCTTACTCAATACCTTCATGTCGATTGGAGGGACATGGGGGAATTCGGTCTGTCTCTTTTGGATCATGATCGCGCCGAATTGTCTCGAATACATCGGCGGGTTTCCAATTCTCGGCATGATATAGGGAATGCCTCCGATATGGTCAAGGTGACCGTGAGTGATAAAGACGCCACGGATCTTACTTGCTCTCTCCTCGACATACTTTGTGTTCGGTAATATGTAATCGATGCCGGGCGTGCCTTCTTCCTTGAATTGGAATCCCATGTCGACGATTATGATGTCATTTTTATATTCAATGGCGGTCATGTTGCGGCCGACTTCCTCTACGCCGCCCATGGGAATGATGCGTATCGCGCCGTCTTGTAGCGGCGGAATGATGTCTTCTTCGCGCTTTGCCGCGGGTCGTCTTCCCGCCGGTCCCGGTCTGCCCATCTTGACGGATGCTTTACGCACGATGTTCATTCGCGCGCCCGCTATGTGTTTCGTTGGACTGCTTCGTTGATGAAATGTGCCGTGCTGGCCCGTGCCCGATCCGAAGCCGGAATGAATTGCTTTGTTGACGAGCATGTTCCTCGCGCCTCTGCCCATCACGATTCTGTGAGGATGACGCGCTATTGAACTACCCCTGACGCCGTGCGATTGATTTGTCGGTTGTTGATTGGTCGTTAGTGCATTCGCGTTTTGGGAAGGAAGGTTTTGCGAGGAAGGGGAGTCCGAACGCAATGTGCGTGTTTGCATGGAATGCGTGAATGTCCTCCTTCTTTGGAAGGGTCCTTCGCGCTTTTGAAACGGCTGATTGCGTCTCTGGAACGATTGGCGTCGTCCCCCGTTTTGGTTGCTATTTGGTTGTGGGTTCATTTTACTTTTTAATTGTTGCTAAAAACGCGCCAAACTTTCTCAGTATTCAGATACCATTTGTTGACCTCGTTCCACCTGTCCGTCGGGGCCGATATCCCATTCAAGGTCAAACCTTTCAATTTTTTCGGAACGACATAGATGAAATCGGGCGCGTACAGGAACGCGGCAGGAGCGTCGTCGCGGATCATTTGGTCAAGCTCGGCGTAATCTTCCGCGCGGTCGTTATCGTCTGTTGTCGAACGGATCTCTTCAAGCACCTTGTCGACTTTGCTGTTCGTGTACATCACTATGTTCAGGCCGGGCGCGTTCCTCTGCGAAGAGTGCCAAAAGGCGTACAAGTCCCTGCCTTTGCCGACCTCCATGCCGAAGAGGAGCGCGTCGTACTTCCTGGTTTTGATGATGTTTTGATAGAGGTCGCCGGATTCGAAAACTTTCACGCCGACCCGAGCGCCGAGTTTCGTCCAAGCGTCTTTCACGAGCTCGGCGGTTTGCTTCAAGTCCGGCGAATCGGCGGTGTAAATGTCGAACGCGAGTATCGCGTTCGATTTGGAGGTCTTTTTCTCGAATACCCCATCGCCGTTTATTCTCCAGTCGTCTTTTTCCAAGAGCGCTTGCGCGTCGGCGATCTTTTGTAGGTAGTCGGAAGTGCTTGCCGTATTCGTCGGATCATTCATGCGTTCGTCCGCGTTGCCGTTTCCTCCGTTGGTCGAAACCAATCCCAGTGGCAAAGGTCCGGAAACGGGCACGCCGTAGCCGTTCAAGACGGCGTTGATTATTGAATCGCGGTCAACGGCCGTTTCGAGCGCCTGCCTCACGACTTTGTCGGCCAAGACGGGGGATTGGTTGTGATTGAAGAACACACCGAATACCCTCGGAAGCGGAGCAGAAATGACTTCGTACGGTTGTCCGGAATTACTCGCCAACTTTGCGGCTGTTGCTTGAGACACTGTCGGTATGCTGTCTATCTTGCTGCTCTCCACGGCAGTGACGGCCTTTTCTTCGTCGGCGAAGAAACTGAAGATCAAAGAATCCATGAAAGGTCTCGTGCCGGCGTAATCCCGCCAAGTCTCCAGTTTGTATTCGGTTGGGATTCCACCCTGGTCGCGAACGATGGAAGCTACCTTATAAGGTCCGGAACCGACGGGCTCGATGTTGTATTGACTAAAAATGAACTGATCGTTGTTGACGCTACCCCAAATGTGTTTTGGCAATATGCCCACGGTCGCGTTGCCGAGGAACGGCGCGTAGGCTTGCTTCAGTACGAACCGCACTTCGCCGTCGGACACTTTTTCCACGGTTATGTTGGACCAGTCGGCCCTGCGCGGGCTCTTCAAGTTCGCGTCTTGGATCTTTTGCACCGTGAATAGGATGTCGTCCGTGGATAGCGGTTCGCCGTCTTGGAAACTCGAGTCAGGGCGCAGTTTAAAATCGTAAGTCAATCCGTCTTTTGAGATTTCGTAAGATTCGGCCAGATCGGGTACAAGCGTGCCGTTTTCGTATTTCATAAGTCCCGAATAAACGAGCGCGGAGAGGTCTTTGTCTATGTCGGTCACGGCCAGTACCGGATTGACGGTCCTCGGTAGCCCTATCAGTCCCTCGCGCAATTCTCCGCCGTAAGCGGGCACTTCGACCATGAATTGACCAATGGCCGCTTTTGCCATAATCATGGAAGTCACCAAGGCAAGAATGACGAACAGGCCGAATACGACTTTCTCGGTTGCGGAGAAGTCTCGAATATATTCAAGCATTTTTGTTCCGCGTTTCCAGCGGAGTTCTTTTTGGTTGTATTCAGTCACTTCTACTATTTACTTTTCCAATTAAATCAATTTGATGAGCGCGGTAACGGCGAACAATATCGCGGCCGCGACGGTGATCCCGAACAACCACCTCTCCATGCCCCTCCTAGTATGATACGCGCTACTCCAATTGTCACTGCCGCCGAAAGCGCCACCCACTTGGGCGCCGGTTCGCTGGAGGAGGATTGCTCCGACCAGTATAGCAGAAAGGATTATTTGAAGATAGGGGAGGAGTGATTTCATCGCACTGTTTCCGTCGCATCTATGGCATTACCCTAGCATATCCATCTTTTCTGTGCAACCCTTGCTAAAAAGTCACGCTTGGTTATAATGACGAATACAAAACTACCCGGAGATTTCTAAGCGCAAACTTAGGAATTCCTCGGTGATTATCAGCGTTTAATTCAAGCAAAAAAATATGGCAAAAGAAGCAAAAATCAAATTGCAGCCGCTCGCCGACAGGGTGCTCATAAAGGAGGATACGGACTCCAAAGAGCGCAAGACTTCGTCCGGCATCATCATTCCCGTCACCGCTAACGAAGACAAAGGGTCGAAAAAGGGCGAAGTCGTCGCCGTAGGCCCGGGCCGGATGGAGGAAGGTAAACTCATTCCAGTTTCCGTCAAAGTTGGTAGCGAAGTCCTTTTTCAGTGGGGCGATAAAATAAAGGTCGGAGAGGATGAATATTACATCGTTCGAGAAAGTGAGATCCTTGCAGTCATCAAATAATTATTAACCCGACAGCCGACTCGACCGTCGAGGCGGCGACAAGTGTCGAACGAGCTTGCGAATGTGAG
>CAYHFU010000016.1:0-9147 GCA_964355985.1 uncultured Candidatus Saccharibacteria bacterium
GAATAACATTGCCGATTCTTTGTTTACAGCCGATGCACATTGAAGACATATCGGATGCGGTAAAAAATAACATAACGATTACCTTGTCGAATTTTGATTACTTTAAAGAACTTGTCAAATTGAATTTGGACAAGGAATTGAAAATCCATTTAAAAATTAACAGCGGGTTGAATCGCCTTGGAATTTCAAGTAAAGAAGAAGTCTCGGAAATATTTGAAATGTTAAATTCAACGAACAGATTTAAACTCGAAGGAATATATTCTCATTTTGCCACTACGGGCGTCGGCGACAAGCGTTGGGACGATCAAGTCTCCGCGTTCAAGGAGATTACTTCATCGATAGATTTGAAACGAATTCCGATCGTTCATTTCGGGAGAAGTCTGACCCTGCTCAACCATGACAAAATAGATTTCTGCAATTCCGTGAGAATTGGGGTAGCGATGTACGGGCACCCCCAACCGGTCGAGAAAGGTCTCGGCATCAGAGCGTTATTGGCGGACATAAAGAATAGGATCAACAGAAACAGGCTTAAAATAAGCGACACGACGACGGATGTGCCTTTTGGGCTCAAAACTGCTTTCAAAGTGTACAGCGAAATAATCGAGGTCAGGAAAGTCAAAGCCGGAGATTTTGTCGGTTACGGCGCCAAATTCAAAGCTGAGGATGATTGTTACATCGGTTTCGCGCCCGTTGGATACGCGGACGGCTTCTCCAAGAGGAATGCGAACGGTTTCGTGTGGATTCGCGACAAAAGATACGAAATTCTTGCCGTAGACATGGGGATCACGACAATTTTGATAGATGGAAATATTGGGGCATATGACAGGGTTGAATTGATAGGTGAAAATATTTCAATGCAAGAAGTGGCAAAGAGGAACAATGCCAGCGCATACGAGATGTTGTGTTCGTTCAAAGAAAGTTTACAAAGAAAACTGACTTAGATCAAATGAATTTTAGCGTATTGATATTGGGATCGGATCCAAACGCGTATTACATGGCTCGCAGTTACCATGAACTTTACGGAAAAAAAGTAGACATGATAAGCAAGGCGGCAATTAGCGTTACGGAATTTAGTAATATTATTAATTTTACGGCTGTTCCGCGGATATACGAAGCTGAAAATTTTGTTAAGACATTAAATGAATACGCGCGGGAAAATAAATCCGAGAAAATTCTTTTGATCGGAACCAACGATCGGTACATTCGGCTTATCGTCGAAAATAAAGACAAACTGGACGAGGTCTATGTTCATAATTACCCGAGTCTCGAAATCGTAAATACGGTTCTCGTGAAGGACGCTTTCTACGCGACTTTCGGTGACCAGTTGGATATTCCAAAGACCTTCATTTATTCGTGCAAAGAAAAACCGGAGATTAAAGACAACTTCACTTACCCGGTCATTCTGAAGCCCGGCAACGGCATTGAATATCATGAGTGTCATTTTGACGGCATGAGCAAGGTCTACAAAATCAAGTCCTTTGACGAATTGAAAAGTATAGTTAAGAAAATCGAGGATTCGGGATACCGGGAAAACCTAATCGTTCAAGAGTTCATACCGGGTGACGATTGCGCGCTTTTTGACGTGATCTTTTATGCCGGAAAAGACAAGCAAGTGAAGCTTATGACTTTTGCGCAGATCGGTCTCCAGGAAAGAACGAATACCGGGGTTGGGAATTGCACCGTCCTCGTGAACGGCTTCAATGAACACGGCTACAACGAGGGCGTCGTCCGCGAGCTGGCTGGTTTTTTGGAAAAGATCGGATACCAAGGTTTCGCGGAATTTGACTTAAAATACGATTTTCGCGACGGAAGGTATAAGGTCTTTGAAATCAATCCAAGGCAAGCAAGGAGTAGCTATTATCTGACCGCTTGCGGGTATAACCTTGTGAAGTATTTGATTGATGACTTGGTGTTTAATAAAGAAATACCGGTGACTTTAATGAAGGAAAAGATGGTTTTAAGCTTTGTGCCTAAAATCGTCATAAACAAATACGTGACAAGCAAGCCGTTGCTGACTGAGATCAAGAAACTGATTACGGAAGGAAAATTCGTCAGGCCGCTTCATTACAAGAAAGACATGAGCCTGAAGAGGAGAATTTATCTGTTGTTGAAGGATTTGAATTATATTTCCAAATACAGAAAATTGTCATGGTAGTTCCACTTGATCGCGACGCTATTTTCCCAAAAATCGGAGCACTGCCTTCACCTTGGCTCCCGTGTCGGTAACATCTTTGTCAACTTTCTTCAAGGCGTCGCGCGCTTCATTCAAGTCGTAACCGAGGGATTTGAGCGCTTCGAGCGTGTCGGAATCGCTCGCCGCGCTCTCGTTGAGCGGCGCGCTTTCGAAGGCGCCGAGGCGATCTTTCAATTCCAGGACTATTTTCTCGGCCGTCTTCCTGCCTATGCCGGAAACTTTCACCATGCGCGCGACCGAGTCGGTGCGGATGGCGCTCGCCAGAGCGTCGCTCGAGACGAGTGAAAGAATGTTGAGCGCGGTCTTCGGACCGATGCCGGAGACGGTTATCAGAAGCTCGAAGAAGTCGCGCTCTTTCTTTTCGAGGAAACCGTACAGATCTTGCGCGTCTTCCCGAACTGCTAGGTGAGTCCACAAAGCAGTTTCGGAATTTGATTTCAACGAATGCAATGTATCGTCAGTGACGAATACTTTGTAACCAATGCCGCCGACTTCGACGACCGCGTAACGGTTGCCGATCTCTGACACCTTTCCTTTTATTGAAGCGATCATTGCTTGAATATATCGGACGCTTGCATAATACCACAGTTCCGTGCTAACTTGTTTCTACTTATGGCGATAACCAGTTCGGCGAAAAAAGCGTTGCGCGCGTCAAAAAGGAAGCGCGTTTTCAATCTGCGCCGCAAATCGGCCGTCAACAAGACTTTGAAGGATTTCCGCAAACTCGTGGTTGCGAAAGACAAAGCCGGAGCCCTAAAATTCGTCCCAACTCTCTACAAAGCGCTCGACAAGGCCGCGAAAACCGGCTACATTAAAGCCAACGCATCCGCCCGGCTCAAGTCTCGCGCGATGGTATCCCTTGTAAAACTAGGCTAATATTCAAGTCACGCCCTCGTCGTTCAACGGATAGGACTCAGGATTGCGGATCCTGTAATAGAGGTTCGATTCCTCTCGGGGGCACCGTCTCATCCGAAAAATATTTCTCCAAACGAAAACGCCGCGAGTGCAGCGTTTTCCGATCCGTCGAACCAAACGAACTAGCGGCGCTTCTTTGCCTTCTTCGTCGTCTTCTTGCCTTTCTTCGCCGCCTTTCTCTTTTTCTTTGCCATTTTAGTTTTTGAGCACGCGTTAATTTTCTGACAATGCTCGACCTGATTCAATTATAGAATCATCTGCGCGCGATTGCGAGAAAAATTTCGCGAATGTGGGAATAACTTTTTTCCGTGCCACGATTTTTCTCGCGGAAAATTTTCTTTTCAAAAAATTTCTTACGCAAAAAAGTTTTTGTTTTTTCAGAAACCGAATCGTTCGAGCAAATGTTTTAGTATCGATTCGTGATGTTCGGTCTCGGCGATGTACTTCAAAAGTATTTCGCGTACCGACTCGGGGTCCACTTCGTCTATGTAGACGACTATGTAAGGCATGAATGTCTTCCTTGATTTCAAAATAATCTTTGGCGGCAGTTCGTCGTGCGGTATCCAGAAAGATTCGAGCGACAGGAAAGGATAAAGTATGTTATCCACGATGATCCCGCGATCGTTCACTTCATGGTAAACGGTCCTGGCGGGCTTTGAGGCGTGAATGACAAGCGCTGTCGCTGCCACGACGATGAACACAGCTGTGATGATGTTGCCGAAAATGATCGCGACCGCGGCCAGTGCGAGCGTGACTATTCCCACGGCCCAATACCAATCGTTGCCTTTCTCGGTGTGGAGATGCTCGGGCGCGTTCCAAGAAATGAGTGCGTCGGTGGACATGGGGTTATTTTAGCACTATTGCGTCAGTCTTTGAACAATGAATAAAACAAGAACCCGTCTTTGCTTGTGTCTAGGGCGAATTTCGCGCCAAGACCGCCAAGATATTTTTTGAATTCTTCAATGTTATCAAATCCACGCCTACCTCTTGAACGGGTCAATATTGAAACGAATACATAGCGAAGAATTTTATAAAGAATACCTTTCGGCTGCGAAATGTTTTCATGCGAATAAAATTCGGCGTGACGAAAATTTTTGAGTAGGGATCTTGTATTATTAATGAACGACGCAAATTCATCCTTGCTGAAGTAAGAAGTTAGTCCCTCGGCGATTATAAGAGTGTTTTTATTCGCGTCGATCACACCTCCGATCTCCTCAAACAGGTTATCTCCCAGGACATTTAACGAAACGATGTGATAATTCTTGGGAAATGCAAAGTTTTTCTCAAGACACATTTTCTCAAGGATCTTTTTCTTGCGCGATGTGACTGACGATAAATCAGCATCAACATAGTTCAAACTGTTGTCGTCCGTACAGAGATTAAATCCTCTCAACGAATATCCCGAACCGAAATCGATTATCTGTTCTGGCTTGGCGGTTGATATTTTCTCGTCAATCACGGCGGAAAGCCGTAGTCTCCAGTTGAAAATTTCTCGAAGCTTTTTCTCCGGGATGAACATCTTTGTCGCGTCGTAAAGCCGGAATCCTTTCGGTGAGACGAAATAAAGATTCTTGATGTCGTCTCCAGACCTCATTATCGAGACGAATTCTGCCGTGATGCTGATTTTGTCGTTTCCGGCGTTCTTCATTTGGCGGAGGGAGCGAGACTCGAACTCGCAAGCCCTTGCGGGCGCCGCTTTTCAAGAGCGGTGGAATACCATTATCCGATCCCTCCAACGGTAGTCATATTAAGGCGTAAAGCGCGCTTTTGCAACGATGTGAACATGGGAGATGCCTCTCGACGATTCCGCGTTCAATGATACAATGTCGTACATGACTACGGAACAAATCAAAAAGCGTTACGCTTTCATCGATGTTCAAAATACCGCGAGTACTACACGCAAGCTTTTGGGTTTTTTGATAGATTGGCAAAAATTGGGCATTTATCTCAAGAGCAAGTGGAAATGCGAGAAGATATTTTTCTACGCCGGAATTGACGAGGGAGACGAGGAAACCGCAAGAGAATTTGAGTTACTTGCCAAAGACAATTACACAGTTCGATCCCGGACGGTTTTCTCTTACAAAAAACCTAATAAGACGATTTCCATCAGGTGTGTGAATTGTGGAAAAGAGAATAGTGAGGTAATTGATGCTGGATACAATCGTAAATCTAACTGTGATGTGGATTTGACCGTAGATGCCATGGAAGAAGCGGGTCCCAATAAAGAGTTTCTGATATTTACCGGTGACGGAGATTTTGACTACCTGATTGAAAAGATCGTGACCAAAGGCACCAAAGTATATGTCGTCTCTTCAAACGCGGGGTTAAAGAAGCCGGGTATCAGTACCAGACGGCTATCCACCAGAATCAAAGATGTCATAAAAAAACACGAGCAGGCCAAAATCGACCTGATCAACATTGACAGTTGGAAGGTGAAAATTAGGAAAGAAACATAAAATACAAACCGCCACGAAGCGTGACGGTCTGCGAATGACGCTATCATAATAACAAATGCAATTTAAAAGTCAATAGCATGTTGTGGACAAATTCAAAAAGAATCATCGGAATAGACTACGGCACGAAACGCGTGGGGGTGGCGGCTTCGGACGAGGGGAGGAAGTTCGCGATGCCTCTAAGTGTTATTGAAAACACGCAGGAATTGGTTGCGGAAGTAGAGAAGATCGCGAGAGACAATGAGGCGAGGGAGATTGTGGTGGGGGAGTCGAGGAACTATAAGGGCGAGCCGAATCCGATATTTGAGGAAGTGGAAAAGTTCAAGCAGGAAATGGAGAAACGAGGATTCGTCGTTTACCTGGAATTGGAATTTATGACGAGCGCGCAGGCGGAGAGAGTGCAGGGAAAACACGACAAGCTGGACGCAAGCGCCGCGGCACTGATACTTCAGTCGTATCTTGATAGGAATAACCATGCCTAACATACTAAATCCAGAAACGATCATCGCGACAGTGGGGACGATTGGGGTCATCGCGATCATATTCACGGAAACGGGACTTTTCTTTGGTTTTTTCTTTCCGGGCGATTCACTCCTCTTCACCGCCGGATTTTTCGCTTCTCAAGGATATTTGTCGCTACCATGGTTGCTCGTCGGCACTTTTATCGCGGCGGTCGCGGGAGACAGCGTGGGGTACGCTTTTGGCAAGAAGGTGGGGCCGGCTATTTTCACCAGGGAGGATTCCGTGTTCTTCAACAAGAAACACATCGCGCGGGCGCAACACTTTTACGAGCAATACGGCAAGAAGATGATCATCCTGGCCAGATTCATCCCAATAGTGAGAACTTTCGCGCCGATTGTGGCGGGGGTGGGGAATATGAGTTACAAGACATTCTTGACTTTCAATCTGATCGGCGGCTTCGTCTGGACTTGGGGGATGCTGTGGTTGGGTTACGGATTGGGCGCGCTCATTCCAAATCCCGATAAGTTCGTCTTTCCTGTGGTGCTGGTGATCATTTTCGTATCGGCATTGCCAGCGCTCCGCGAGATATTCAAGGCCTACAGGCAAAAGTGATATAATAATGTCATGATTCGACACTCGCCGTTCTTCAAACTTTTCCCGCCGCCAAAATTCATGATGATGACGCACGCCGGACTCGACATATCCGACGACGCTTTGACTTGTCTCCAATATGAGACTGTCGGAAACGAGCTCCGGGTAGCATTTTACGGCAGGCAGGAATTGCCAGCAGGACTTCTCGACGGCGGCGACTTTAAAGACGAGAAGGAATTTACGCGGATTTTGTCGGAATTCGTCCGGAGACACAGACTCTCTTATGTGAAAGTGCCACTGCCGGAAGAAAAAGCATATTTGTTTCAGACCGACATGACGAGCACTGACATGCGCGCGGCCATACAGAACATTGAGTTTAAATTGGAGGAGAATGTGCCTTTGTCGGCGGCGGACGCCGTTTTCTACATAGATCCTTTGCCGAAAGCGGTGACGGGAGGAGCGTTGCGAGCGAGCGTCTCCGTCGTACCGAAAACTTACGTGGAAAAGATGATCACGCTTTTGAGTTCAATCGGACTCACGCCTATAGCCTTTGAGGTTGCGCCGAAAGCGATTGCCCGTGCCGTTGTCGCGCTCGATTCCGAGGAGACGATGCTCATACTCCACGCGATGAACAGGAAAACGGGCATGTACATAGTATCCGGAGGGGCGGTTCATTTTTCATCCACGATCGGATGGGGTATGCGTCTGGACGGAACGGCACCAAATGAAGGTTCGATCAATCCGGAACCGCTCGCGAAAGAAATCAGCCGCGTAAACACTTACTGGATGACGAGAGCCGATACGCATTCGCCGCTTACGAGGATCATTTGCGTCGGAAGCGACGCCGCACTTCTCCGAAACGCGCTCGGGAAGACGGATACGGGCGAAATCCCCCTCGGAAACGAAGCGGATATTTGGAAGAACGCTTTTTCGATTGACCGTTTCGTGCCGACTTTGTCGCGCGACGAATCTTTGGAATACGCCGTGGCGGCCGGCCTGGCTCTGCCGCTCTGAATCAAACAACATGCGTCACACACTTTTGCCTACGGCCGAAAAACTGGCGATACGAAGGGAATATTACACCCGAGTCACGATAGTCGCTTGTTTCGTCGTCTCCGCGGCGCTCCTGGTCGGAGCCGCGGCGCTCCTGCCGGCGTATTTGAAGGCACGCGACGCGGAAGCGGGCAGTTTGGGCCAGATCGCGTCTCTCCAGAACGCCGAGAACGAGAGCGGCCGAGCGGCAATGGCGGCCGAACTCAAGGCCGACGGGCGATTGTTGCGGAAATTGTCGGAAAACGCGAAATCGGCGCGTGTCTCCAAGGTTTTGGAAGAGATCGTCGCCGCACGCGGTAATCTCAAATTGTCGACACTCGATCATTCTCGTCTCTCGACTTCGACCGCGGCGGTAAACATTCAAGGCACGGCGCCGACCAGGAACGCCCTTCTCCAGTTCAAAAGCCGCCTGGAGAGTTTGTATTCAGGGGCGAAAGCGGAATTGCCGATATCGGAGCTAGCCGCCAGTTCGAATGTACGCTTTTCCATGCGCTTTTCGTATCCACTGCCATGAAGTCAATTCACGCCCACGCCATGCTTCTTCTAGTCGGATTTGCCACGGTCCTTTCTTCAGCTGCACTCTACGGATACATGTACCATAGCGTCGGCATCTCGACCGATCACGCGCTCCTTGCCCGTGACATTGCCGCGGCCGAAGCGTTCGACAAGTCTCGAGAACAAGATCTGACGAAACTTTACGCCGATACCGGCGCAGAGAGGGAGCGCTTGCGCTCGTATTTCCCCGGTGAAGACGAAGTGGTCGCTTTTGTTGAGAGCGTGGAAGCTCTGGGGCCCAAGTCCGGCGCAGAGATCAAAATATCCGGCCTGTCGCTCGGCAGGGCGCGCGTGGAAGCGACAGGTTCTTGGGGGTCGGTCATGCGCGTCCTCAAACTTTCGGAAACCGTCGGTTACGATGTCTCCGTCACGGATGTGCGTTTGAACGCCTTCGGTGCCGCGGGTAAAATTTCTTCATGGAGCTTGTCGTATGAGATGGCGGTGACGACGAACTAGACAAACTCTCATGAAAATCAACGAACAAAAACCAAAGAACGGTTCAAAAACGATTTACGAGACCTTCGACGGCACTTGGCGCAAGATCCTGCGGGATCCTTATACGGGTTGGACTATAACGCTTGCCTTCGCGGCTGCAGTCGGGGTCTCGCTCCTAGCGATCGGATACTTCGCTTACGCCGGCGTGGTTGGCAGACTCTCGGCTCCTGTCAAAGATCCAGCTGACACAGGAGTCGTTCTTGACGACGATGATCTACGCGCTACCCTCGAAGCGATGAACGCGAGGGCGGACGAGCACGCGGCGCTGTCGAAGGGTTATTCGGGTCCGGGGGATCCGTCGATTTGATAGATTAAATTTCTAGGCAAAAAGTCGTAAAAGTGTTACGGTATGCCCATCCCTCCCGTAGTTCAATGGATAGAACAGGAGACTTCTAAGCTCTTGATGGAGATCGGAAGAGCACACGTCTG
>CAYHFU010000017.1:0-8928 GCA_964355985.1 uncultured Candidatus Saccharibacteria bacterium
AAACACTTGTACAAAATCATTCGTGTAGTAGTCAGGCGCGATAAATACCAACCCATTCGCCCATCCCGCGGTTTCACCGGCGAGATAATCATCAATCTCAATCCCAAAGAGTTTACCGGGGTATTTTTGGTCACTGAGAGCTTTTGTCGAATTCACGAATTGATAATAGGTACCGAGAAAGATCGCTTGTGGTTTTGAAGCGATCACCTTTGTTGCTGAAAGTCTCATGTCAGAAGAGTCCGGTTGAACGGTTTCCATTTCCGTGACAGTTCCGCCGACAGCTTTAAATTTCTCGGCAAACGCGTTTGATACCGTGCTTTCCCACGCATCCAGTGTGCCAATTATTCCAACGGTGCGTATCCCTTGACTGAAAACATGTTCTGCAAGTCGTCCCGCTTCCAATTCGGCGTCCATCCATACGATGAGAGGATTCGTAAGATCTTTCCTGTTCTGAAGCGGAAGATATCCCGGAATGATCGTGGGAATATTATTTTGATTTATGAGCGGAACAACTGCCGCGTCTTCGGTTTGGTTTAGAGGACCGAGTACTGCGATCACGCGGTCGATCGTAGTTACTTTTTGAAATGCCGCCACCGCGCGCTTTGGATCTCCCCCGGTGTCTTCGTAGATCATTTCAATTTTTCTGCCATTGATACCTCCTTTCTGGTTAAACTCTTCCGTGGCCAACTCAATGGCTTTTTGCGCATTCTCACCCCAAGCGGAAGCATCGCCAGACATACTTAACAAAGCGGCTATTTTAATATTCTCCGTTGGTTTGCCACCATTGTTTACGGCGGCCATTATGAAGACTACAACCGCAACTCCAACAACCCACCAGATTTTTTTGTTCATGGAGATGATATTTACGCTGATAATTACGGTATCAGTATAGCTCTCCCGCGCGACGGAGGCAAGTTGAAAAAACTCTTGGAAAACTTACTTTTTCAGGAGCAGTCTTTTGTCCTCTGTCTTCAACCTCCTACCCACCTTCTTGACATCTTCCTCCGCCGGCAAAGCCTCTGGTTTGATGCCGCTTTTACCCAGGAGATCGCGCACATTTTTGTTGTTCTTGACGTGTTCGTCGGAGATTATTCCTTCACCGCGCATGTTCGGTTCGCGCTTCAAGGTAAAATTCGTGATTTCGTTGGCAAAATCTTTTGCCTTGATGGTAATCGTCGGCAAGAAATCCGCCAATGCGCGTGAAGTTGGCACGCCGAGTTTTTCCTTCATGTCCAAAGTAGTCCTGCCGCCGAATAACGCTTGGTCGCCTTTGCTTCTAATCCTGGCAAAACCGGCTCCGTCAACGCCTCGTTCGTAAATGATGCCTGACAATTTCTTTTCCGACTCCGAAAGCTTTTCTCTGAACATCAAGCGCTCGATTTCGTTCAATCTTTTCTCTATCAATTCCTGCTTCCGCGTCTGCACGGCAAAGTACGCCATAGCAAAAGCAATTGGTTCCTTGCGCGGGTCGCCGTTTTGAGCGATGAGGTAGCAGGCGTGGCGGGTAAGAGCAATGTCATCGATTTCCCTCTTGGCACCCGAACCGACATCGACCATTTTCGTGACGTCACGAAAATGGTCACCGACTACAAGTTTTGTATTTCTACACGCGACTATGCCCTTTTCTATGACCTTCTCGAAGTTTTCCCATCTGTCGTATCCGAGTAATACTTGCAGATCCCTGGCAAACCAAAATTCAAGGCCATCCTCCGTCTTTTGAGCGTAGTCGTCGAAACTTTTATGAAGTTGTTGAACGATTTCTTGTTTCACCCCGTAAGTGTATCAAGAGAAAAACTTTTGTGAAGTTCCCAAGAGCGAAAAAGTGTTTCGTAATAACGACTACTCTCCTAAATACGCCTCCACCACCTCTCTCCGCGCCAAAACTTCTTCCGGTTTGCCTTCGGCGAGGAGCACGCCGGCGTCAAGGACATAGACATGGTCCGAGAGTTCGCGGATGAGATCCATGTTGTGCTCAATAAGGACGACCGCGAGACCCTTGTCGCGCAACTCCTTCATAGTAGAGACGACTATGCGTATCATTTCAGGAAAAAGGCCGGCAAACGGTTCGTCGAAGAAAACGGTGTTGATGTCACCGATGCCGCCATGTACGACGGCGAGCACGCGTGCGATCTCGAGCAGTTTGCGCTGGCCATAAGAGAGATTGCGGGCGAGCTCGCGGCGCTTGTCCCAAAGGCCGACTTTCTTGAGCGCTTCCTCAGCTTTTTCCAGGTGCAATGCCGAATGTCTCTCGAAGAGCGCTTGCCAGATACTTCGTTCGGTGAGGACTACGAGAATGTTGTCGAGTACGGGCATTTGTTCAAAAAGCCGCACATCCTGGAAAGTGCGCGTCATGCCGTAGAGAGGCACTTCGTGCGGCCGT
Organism: uncultured Candidatus Saccharibacteria bacterium; assembly: GCA_964355985.1. Classification (GTDB taxonomy): domain Bacteria; phylum Patescibacteriota; class Minisyncoccia; order Phycocordibacterales; family PALSA-1337; genus C7867-002. The sequence goes on from CAYHFU010000017.1 coordinate 2,381, forward strand.
ATGCGCGTCAATCGCTCAGCACCGGCGACTATGACTTCCCCGCCGTCTATGGCGAGCATGCCCGTCAAGGTATTCACAAGCGTCGACTTGCCCGAGCCGTTTGGTCCGATTACTCCCGTTATTTTCCCGGCCTCAAATGAGACCGAGAGCGAATTGACCGCATAGACGCCGTCGAAGTGTTTGGTGAGGTTACGGGTTTGGAGGAGGGGCATTGTTTTTTATAAATTACTTCCACCTGCTCGGCAGCAAGCCTGAACATCCTTCAAATGTTTCTTTGGAAACAAGATCGCGATGATTGCGCATGATATGGGGCAAATTTCTTATGCTAGCGTCGGGATATATGCCAACAACTTTAGCGTTTTTGTCGGCAATCGTAATGATCTTTATTTTCTTAACATCAACTCCCGCTTCCCGTAGTCCGTAATCGAATTCGTCCGTTATGATTTTGTACCCCGATATCCACCCGCCGAGACATCCGACGAAATAACCACCGATACCGCAATCCGATCTAACGCACATGCGGTTGTCGCCGAGCGAATAGACGAAAAACTTCGACTCCTCCCATACTTCATCATACGGTGGAGCCCATATCGTGTGGGAACCGGGGCCTTCAGCGGCTTGCATGCCTAGAGATATGGTTTTGTATTTGCTCACGCCGGAAGGATATTTCTGCCAAGCGATCACAATGCCACTCATGATTAAAAACATCACTACCACGAAAACCGGCCATGTCTTTATGTTGTTCAGAAAATTCTTTCCCATGTTTAATCGACCACTTCAAGAATACCGACGCTTGTAAAATCACCTTTGCGGGCTTTAATCAGAGCATCATAGATTTCAAACCAACGAGTGATCTCAATGACCGTCATGCATCCGAGTGATCGTCCGCCTGCATGCAAATATCTTTCTCCGTCGTGTCCTATTCTAAACCAAGTCTTGGCTCTCGGCGCGTCTTCCTCATAATTTTCTCCGCCAGGATGAGGATAGTCTGGAATCTCAACATCGTATAGTCCCTTCTGCCAAGGAAAATCTCGATAATCCACCGTTTTGTACTTCTTTCCTTTTAAGACGAATATCTTTTTAGAAATTGAATAAGACATTCTCGCCGGCCCGACATGTTCTATTCCAGATATAAGTTGAGAGGAACCGTTTTCATTGAGAATAACTGATGCCGATTTGCCGCGATACGGACCTTCCATGATCGAAAAATATTCGCGCCCGTCTTGTATCCGTTCGGGTTTGACTTTTAAATACGCTGGTAACGGTATCTCGACTTTATCGTTTTCCAATACGACAGTTATCCACCCGTGGCCAATCTCGTCATTCGGAATGTATTTCATTAAGTCGGATACGCTAGCTGTCAAGGTTATTTCGAACGCCGCCGTCTTGCCACCCCAAGGTTTTCCCAGAATTGAACGGGTCTCATCTATCTTTATCTCAAAAGGAAATTGTTGCGGCTCCGTGATCGTCGCGTCGACTTTTATCTCTCCTGACGCGCTACCTACATCGTTAAAAAGTAAGTCCTTTTCAATTACGGTGACTTGGGTATTAAACTCAAACGACTTCCTGTCAGTTTCAAAACTACCCACGACTTGATTGACCTCCGCCGTGGTGCCTGCCGCGACTCTCTTGTCAACGCGCAGGGACTTTCCTAGCGCTTCAATCTCAACGCGGATGTCGTCGCCGATGGATTCGCCGGAATATTTTATTTTCGAAAGTGTTAATTGGATTGATTTGAGCATTTGGAGAATAGATAATGGTTAATATCAGACAAGATCAATCAACCTTTTTGCCGCAAGCGGTACTTCTTTCGAAAAATAGGCCTTGACTTCTTTCCATGTCGTCGAAAAATAAATCTCCGGCATCGGATCGTCTTCGGCGTCGTCGAAATAGACAAGACTCTTCACGATATGGTGATAATCGTGGGCTACGAACGGATATTGTTTCTTTAATTTTCCGATCACATTCTCCAATGATTCTCCGTGATGAACTAGCCAGTAAAGATCGAGAAAATCACGTTTTCTGCCTCTCTGAGATATCGCTATTACCTTCATAACTGCAATGTCGGCGGATTTCAGTATGTTGATCGAGCCGAAAGGTAGATATTCCTCAGATGGGACAAAGAAAGGATAAGCGATGAAGCTGACTTTGGCTCCGAGTAGTTCTCCGTAAATGGTACCCTCATTGTTCACATCCGTACGCCAGTCTGGGTTGGACGCGAAATGACCTAGTAATTCATTGTTGTTGAAATTTTTGTCTTTCGTGAAGAAATCAAGGTCAACCGATTGGCGATGTCCGGCTTGAAGAGCAAGCGCGGTGCCACCGGCGAGGTACCAGTTTGACTTTTCCAGCCATTTCTCTTTGGACAGAAATTCAAAAGCCCGCTTTGTATTCTTGGGCAGTATGTCCAAACGCAAGTTTATGCCGTCTGAAGAAGAAGTGTCCATAATGCTTTTGTTCGCGGATTCAACGATCGTGACTTAGCGACCACATCTCTAATGAGTTCCTTGTCATAAAAACTCCACAGCCACCGCACCTCTTCGTCCCGCCCGAAATCAAGCACCCGCTCGATCACATACTTGGCGTTTTTCTTGAGGTCTATTTTTTCTGGATTCGTGTCCCAGAATAAAGATTGTCTTAACTTCATGCCTTAATTATAGCATATTTCACGCGAGAAATCATCATGACGATTAAACGATTTTTTACAATTCCGTGGCCTATTTCCGTCATTTTACCGGCGTCGGTAAAATGGTTTTATGGCTTACTTTCGTCATTTTACTGATATCAGTAAAATGATCACAACCTATACTCCCCCACCAACCCCTGCGGCCTGTACAACATGAGCAGTATGAGAATGACCCCGTAAGTCACCTGCCTCATCTGCGCCGCAATGTCCGACGGGAATCCGACGAAGCGCAAAATTTCTGGCAAGATGATGAGCGCGACCGCGCCCAGGACCGCGCCTTTGTTGTTAGCGAGGCCGCCCAAGATGATGATCGCCAGGATGAAGATGGATTCGGTGAGCGTGAAAGTAGAGGGGTCTATGAAGGTGATATAGCTCGCGAAGAGCCCTCCAGCCACCGCCGCCAAAGCCGCGCCAATGACGAAAACCGCCAGCTTGTACCAGAGCGTGTGGTAGCCGAAGACTTTGATCGCTTCTTCGTCTTCGCGAATGGCTTTGAGGACGCGGCCGAAGGAAGACTTGGTTATGTAAGAACAGATGAGGTAGACCGTGATCGCGAATATTATCGCCAAGAGGAGGAAAGAGATATTGTCCGAGAATGTGAAGCCGAACAGGGTGGGTCTCGCTATGCCCGGTATACCCAAGGGGCCGCGGGTGAGCGATTGCCAATTCAGGAACACGCTGTAAATGATAATGTTAAATCCGAACGAGCCGAGCGCGTAGTAGTCGTCCTTGAATTTCGAGAGCACAAAGCCGATCGCCAAGCTTGCCACTGCCGTTATGACAACACCGACGAATAATGCCATGAAGAAATTCATGCCCGTAGAGGTGAGCAGTATTGCCGTCACATACGCGCCTATTCCATAGAATGCCGCCTGAGTAATACTCAGAAGTCCCGTGAAGCCCACTACCAAATTCAAGGCCAGTCCGAGGATGGCGTATATGGAGATCAGTATCGCGATGTGAATCAGGTATTCCATGTTCTATTCAATAATTCATCGTTTCAAAATCCCCTGCGGCCTAAAGAGCAAGAAGACAATGAGTACCGCGAACGCGATGGCATCCTTCCACTCCCCCGAAATCTGCCAAATGCCGAAGTTTTCAATGAAGCCGAGGAAGAACGCGCCCAGAACGCCTCCGTACACGTTACCAATTCCGCCGATGATCGCCGCGATCACACCCTTCAAGAGTAGTGAAAGTCCCATCGTCGGTTCAATACCCGTGTCAAAGCCGACCAAGATGCCGGCAAGTCCCGCTATCGCCGAGCCGATGACGAATACCCAGCCGACGACTTTCCCCGTATTGATGCCGACGATCTTCGCGACTTCCTCGTCGTCGCCAACCGCTTTCACCGCTTTGCCGAAGAGCGTGTACTTGAGCAATGCCGCCATGCCGAGCATGACGGCGATGCCGAGCACCAGTATGACCAATTGCGTCTCGGTGATCACGCCGCCAAAAAGGTTGAAAACTTTTTCCGCGCCGGCGGCTCGCGAGAGCGTCTGGAATTGGCTGGTGAAGAGTATCGCGACCAAGGCCTGCAGAGCCGTGAATGCGCCGAGCGACGCAACCAACATGACCATGGAGGACGACTTGCGCGAACGCAGTGGCGCGTAGACGAGTTTGTATACGAGAAAGCCGACGATGCCGGCCATCGCCGTGCCGAGAATGATCGAAAGATAGAGGTCAAAGCCGAGTATTTTGTACAACCAAAACACTGCGTATCCGCCGACGGCGGTGAGGGCGCCGTAGCCGAGATCGAAGAATTTGACGGTGCCGTAAATGAGGTTAAAGCCTAGGGCGACCATGGTGTAGATGGCCCCGGCGATGATCGAGTTCACTATGAGTTGTGGGATTATGTCCACGAATGTGGTGCGGGCTAGGTTGGCTGGAAAATATGAACGCGTCGGTTACCAGTAAATAATACCGTCATTAGCCCATAAACACAAAAGCCTGAATAAAGCTCTGAGACCTGTGTATTACCAAAAAAGAGCTGACTGTGGATATCGCGCCTTGACTCTCCGCCGGCCGGTTTGCTAGGATAAAAGTAATGAGATCGTGTGGGTCTATCCACACACAAAAACACGATAAACTTTCAAAACTACTGAGAAAAACACCCCGATCGAGGGTGTTTTTCAATTGGGAAAGTGATATGATTCCGCCATGCCGATAGTGTTACAGAAAATTTTCGAATTTGCCTTCTTCCCGAAATACGAGGACGACATAAAATTCCTGGAGGAAAATCTGGCCGACAAAGAGCCATGGGACTTTTCCGATTCGTCGGAGAGAAAACATTCGATATTGAGAAATTATCTCGAATATTATTTTCGCCGTCTTCAAGAAGAGATGAAAGTGAAGTTTACCAAAACAAACGAATACGCAGCTTTCAACACCGGATTGGTGACTTCCAACCAAGAAGCAATTTTTTGTTTCTTCGAAAAGAACAGGGCGACGAAACCGGATTCCTCGCCTTATTACTTCAAATATTTCATGAAGATAAGTGACGCTCGTCTACTTTCTCATTTCGGAAACGAATTGCCGGAAACCGCGAACTTTTTTGAAAAACCGGAACTCTTGATACTCAACCCGAAATACAAGATCGTCCCCGACATCGAACATATTATCATGGACAACAAAGACAGGTTCCCGATTCATCTGCAACAAGCCGATAACTCGGAAATGCGCCGCCAAGTCCACGGAGCCATCGAGGATGTTACCAAGAAAGTCAGGACTAACTACAAGATAGCTATCCCGCAATATTACGGTGGAAAAATACAACTGCTTTTACCGCTGTGTCTTACATCTGGATCAACCAATCCGGATCTTGCTCTTGTCATTGATAAAGTAACCGGACAAGACATTTATTCCGCAAGAACTTGCTTGACTCTAAAGATGGCGTACAACAATGCACGGCTCATCGTTAAACCACAGAGTGATTGGCTACAACCGTAAATCCGTCACAACCCCTCACCCTTTAGCCGTTCAATCGCCTCCTCGGCCGCCCGCGACAACTTCTTGGGCATATTTATGTGGGTAACAATCAGCAGATCCCCCCTCTTGCCGCCGCCGTACGGCACGCCTTTGCCTTTGACGCGCAAGATTTCGCCGTGCGTCGTGCCTTGCGGGATTTTGAGTTCAATCTTGCCGTCTAATGTTTCGGGTTCAACTACTCCGCCCAAGAGTGCCGTTGAGAGCTTCACGGACAAATTCATGACGAGATGAAAGCCCTCTTTCCTTATCGTCGGGTGCTCCGTGACCCAGATGCGCACAATGAGGTCGCCCGGGCCGCCTTCACCGAGTTCACCTTTGCCGGCCACACGCAGTCCTTGACCGCTTTCAATGCCGGACGGAATTTTAACAAGCAGCTTTTCCTTCCTGCCGCCGACTTGTACTTCCTTTTCAACACCAAAGATTGAATCCTTGAATGAGATCTCGAGATCAATGGTTATATTTTTACCCTTGCGTGGCCTTCGCCTGCCGCCGCCGAAGAAGTCGCCGATGATGTCACCGAGGTCGAATTCAATCCCTTGTCCCCCGCCGAAATTGGAGAAGTCAAAGTGGACGCCGCCCTGACCGTTGCCGAACCCTTGAAAGCCGCTAAAGCCTTTGCCGAAATCGAAACCATCGAACCCTTGCCCAGCGCCATATCCGCCGGCATTGGGGTTGAACCCCGCGCCGGCGGAACCGAACATGTCGTACTGCTTCCTCTTATTGTCGTCCGACAACACTGAATACGCCTCGCTCGCTTCTTTGAACTTCTTCTCGGCCTCGGTATTGCCTTTGTTCTTGTCCGGGTGCTGTTCGTGCGCGATCTTCCTGAACGCATTCTTGATGTCGTCCAGATCGGAAGAGCACACGTCTGAACTCC
>CAYHFU010000018.1:0-8828 GCA_964355985.1 uncultured Candidatus Saccharibacteria bacterium
GCCGCTCACGCGGATTCGGATTCGTCACCATGGCGAACGACGCCGACGGCGACGCCGCCGTGTCGAAGTTGAACGGTACGGATCTCGACGGACGCAAGCTCGTCGTATCCGAGGCCCGTCCTCGCGAGGAACGCTCGATGTAATCGAGTCGTTTCCACGGAAGATGCCTCTGATTTATTCGGGGGCATTTTTCGTGCTAAAATACGCCGCATGGAAAAAGCTAAGACGCGCCGAATCTTGCCGATCATATTCCTGACCGTCCTCCTCGATCTCGTGTCGATCAGCATTCTGATCCCCGTCCTGCCGTCTCTCTTTGCCAATCCGGACTCGCCCGTCTACCTTCTCGCTCCCGGCACGCCCGTTTCCAACGGCTATATCATTCTTGGCCTTTTGATCGGAGCTTGGCCGCTCGCTCAATTCTTCGTCTCGCCGGTTATGGGCGAACTTTCAGACATGTACGGCAGAAAGAAGATAATCGCCGTGTCTCTTGCCGGCGTCTGTCTGGCGCACATCCTTTTCAGTTGGGGTATTCTCGTTCACAGTCTTACCGTCTTGTTCGCGGCGCGGATATTGGGCGGCGTTACCGGCAGCAATCTAGTCGTGGCTCAAGCGGCCATTGCCGACATTACGCCGGAAAAAGACCGCGCCAAAAATTTCGCGCTCATCGGCGCCGCTTATGGTCTCGGCTTTATAGTGGGACCGGTCATCGGCGGTCTTCTAGTTGATCACGAATTGTTCAGTTGGTCCGGCGTCCTGACTCCGTTTTTGGTTGCCGCGGCATTGCAGGTCGTGAATGTCCTTGCCGTGCTTATCGTCATGCCCGAAACCCGTGAACTGCCCGAGACGGTCAGGAAGCCTTCATGGTTCAAAGCCGTTACTCACATCTATTCGGCTTACGCCATGAAAGATCTCCGCGCCGTTTTTGCGACGAATTTCTTTTTTCAGGCGGGCTTCTCTTTCTTCGCGACTTTCCTTGGCGTGTATCTCATATATCGATTCGGCTTCGACGAGAAAGACATCGGTCTGTATCTGGCCTACGGTGGGGTGTGCATAGCCTTGGCGCAAGGCTTCCTCGTGCGCTACATATCCGCGCGCTGGAGTGACATCTCTATACTGCGCTGGTCCTTGTTTCTGGGCGCAATAGCGACCATGGCTTACTATTTTCCGCACACGGCTTTTGGCTTAGCGCTCATAGTGCCCCTGTTCGCGGCGACCAACGGCCTCTCAATGGCGCACCTGCCGGCCCTGGTCTCCAAGAGGGCATCCAAAGAAACACAAGGCGAAATGCTCGGCATAAACATGTCTCTGCAATCGCTCGCCTACGCGATCCCGCCGATACTCTCAGGGTTTATTGCGGCAGAACTCACGCCGGAAGCGCCGATCTATGTGGCAGGCGTCATTATCTTTGTCGCGTGGTTGGTATTCGTCGTCGGCGTTAGGAAGTGAGAGGCGTCTTTTTTATACTAATTGATGTTGCGCCACCACTCGGAGAGCGGCGCCTTTATCACGATCTCTATGACGCGATCGAGCGAATCGGTGATTTCGAAAAGCTTCAAGTCGCCGGCGACAATCGTGCGATACTTTTCGAGCGCGTGGCTTCGGAGCAGTTGTTCAAAGCTATTCCAAAATCCGGAATCGAACAGCACCACGGGTACGCGGGGTATCTTCTCCGTTTGGATCAAAGTCAGGATGTTGAAAAGTTCGTCGAGTGTGCCGTAACCTCCGGGGAAGAACACGAAAGCTTCGGCGGCGAAAGTGAGCATGGTTTTCCTGGAAAAGAAATAGCTGAATTTCACGGCGTGCGTGCAGTAAGCGTTAGTAACGCGCTCGTGCGGCAGAGAGATGTTGAGCCCGATCGAGACTCCGCCGGCGTCGTAAGCGCCTTTGTTGGCGGCCTCCATGATCCCCGGCCCGCCGCCGGTAACTACCGCGTATTTCAACTCTTTGACTATGCGCGCGGCGAGTTCTTCGGCTTTTTTGTAATGCTCCGCGTCGGGTTTGGCTTGCGAAGAGCCGAAAATCGTAACCGACTTGGGGTATTTTTTCAAGAATTCAAAGCCGTCGGAAAACTCATGGTGGATCCTCTCCAAGTGTTCCTTGACGCCTTCGTCGTGAATGTCTTCGTGGCACAATCCGTATTTCTTGCTTTGCGACATGGAGCCAGTATACCGTATACTGGCTCCATGCTCAAATTCACGATTGAGAAACGACTTCCGAACGGCCTAGGTCGCGCCGGCGTGATCGAAACGCTGCACGGCAAGATTGAAACGCCGGCGTTCATTCCCGTGGGGACGAAAGCGACCGTAAAGTCATTGACGCCGGAATTGGTCCGTGACGCGGTTGGCGCGCAGGCGATCCTTGCCAATACTTATCATCTTTATCTTCAGCCCGGAGAGAAAATTATCGAGAAGGCGGGCGGTCTGGGGAAGTTCATGAATTGGTCGGGACCCACCTTTACCGATTCTGGCGGCTTCCAGGCGTTTTCGTTGGGGCCGGCGTACGGCAAGGGTATAGGGAAGTTGGCGACGCGGAAAACCGTCACGAAGGAGGGTGATTTCATCGCAGGCTCGGATGCCGCCGTGGTGAGAGGACGCGCCGAGACTACGCGAGCCTGCGATGAAATCACCCTCCTTCGTGACGGTTTTCCGGAAACCAAAGCTAGCATTGACGACGACGGCGTTACCTTCAAATCCGTGTTTGACGGCTCCACGCATCGCTTCACTCCCGAGAAGTCGATCGAAATCCAACAAGCGATAGGTGCCGACGTCATCTTTGCTTTCGACGAATGCGCCGCTCCGAATGTGTCTTACGAATATCAGAGAATCGCCATGAATCGGACTCACAAATGGGCGAAGAGATGTCTCGCGCGCCATCGAGACGAGGCAGGTCGGCAGGCGTTGTTCGGAATAGTCCAGGGAGGGAGACATGAAGATCTGCGCAGGGAAAGCGCAAAGACGATCGGTACCATGTCCGCCGGTTCTGGCGGATTCGACGGATTCGGGATAGGAGGTTCGTTCGACAAGAGCGATATTGGCACCGCGGTCAAGTGGGTTTGCGAAGAATTGCCGGAAGGGAAGCCGCGGCACTTGCTCGGCATCGGCAGCGAGCCCTCCGATCTCATTCAAGGCATCGAGAACGGCATCGACACCTTCGACTGCGTTGCGCCCACGCGGATGGCGAGGAACGGTGGAGCGTATTCGAGCAAGGGACGATTGAACCTGGGCAACGCCAGATTTACGGACGATTTCGGTCCGCTTGATCCAAAATGTTCCTGTTACACTTGCAAGGATTACACGCGAGCCTACCTATCGCATCTTTTCCGCGCCAAAGAGATGTTATCTGCCACGCTACTGTCCGTTCATAATCTTTATTTCGTAGTCAACACGGTGAAAAAGGCGCGCCGTGCGATCATAGAAGGGAGGTGGGAAGAATTTAGAATTGCAAAAGATAAACTATGGAGCGCAAGGAACACCTGACCAGTAATTCCAGTTTTTTCCTAGATTTTTACAATATGAAGGAAGTCCTCCAACTTCGTACATGTTATCAGCGAACCCCCCCGTCGTTTTTACTAATATCGTTAGATCGTTCCAGTTTTACGCCTAAACCGTAAGTCTTAACATTATATGGAATCGGAACTTTGTATGTATAATTATAATAAGTTGAACCGATAATTGTAGTGTCCGGCAATTCGGGTATGTATTTTGCCAGCGCGGTTTGTAATAGGCACCATATTCCGGGAAAAAATTGTGGATAGGCCACACCATTGAGAGTAGTTCCTTCTGCGCCAAGTCCGCATTTTGGCGTTCTAATGCCGACTTCACTTGCCGTTGATGGCGAGCGCAGGTAATAATATTCCCCTGCCATTGACCCGTATCCAGATCCTGGATATCGATCATTTTCTAGCGCGTACATTTCAATTGCGGTTTGTATTTGTCTCAACGCGCTTATTCTCGCTGAGTCTCTTGCTTTGATCCTCGCCTCGTTTACGCCGGCGAACACTATGGACGACAACATTCCGATTATTGATATGACCACCAACAACTCTATTATATTATGGTAAACCCTCTCTTTTTTATCATGCCTTCATAATACTACCATATCGGAAATATTTTCAGCTTTAATGAAGTTGATAACCACAAGTCATATTTCTTTCGCGCGGTATTCGTCTGGAGCTCTGTCGAGCCACCACTCGATCTGATCGCGCGACAAGAGTCCTTCGCGTGAGCCGACGAACTGGGCGACTGACATGGGGTTTACGGGCGCCCAAGTCAATGCTTCAAGTGGCGGTTTGCCCATTGCGAGCGCGGAGACGAATGTTGACGCGAAGGCGTCGCCGCAGCCGGTGCGCTCGACCGCGGGTCTTGGATCCGGGTACATGGGCATTTTGTAACAGTGGTCGCCGTCGAACATGAAGGCGCCGTTCGTGTTGTCGGTTATGATTACCAGTTTCGGTCCGAGTGACGCAAGAGTCTGAAGTAATGGTTTGATATCACCGCGCCCTCTCGGCGACAGCAGCTCCTCCGTCTCGTCGCAAGCTCCTCGCGGAGGACTGCTCTCGCCTGCGGGCGACGGCTGTCGCGAAAAAACATCATTTATTGCGTCAGCCGCCTCGACCGTCGCAGCCAGCGACAAGTCTCGACTTTGCCGTAGCGAAGCGGAGGCAAACGAAGAGACTTCGTCGTGGCGAGGAGGGAGAGGCGGAGACATCAGATCGGCAATGTTCTGTGCCTCCTCCTTGTTCACGATCAAAACATCCGCCCGTGCATAGAGGCGTTTCAGGCGTTCGTGGCCAATCTTGATCTGGAAAGTGCCCGGTTGGAACGCCAGCTTCACAGTCGGGTGCGCGTCAAGCCAGTTCGCGATTTCTTCATGGTAATTGTTTGAATGAGATGAGAGGGAAGTCAAGTAAACCCATTTAGGCGTCGGGAGCTTTGGCAATCGGTAGTCGTAATCAACATGATTGGTCAAGATCGTGCGATCGGATCCGTACCAAAGAACGAAGTGGTAATTCGTCGGTTTACCCTTGTGAACTCTGACCAAATCTGTCGCTACCCCATTCTTGCCCAACTCGACTGCGCAATCCTTGCCGTTCTGGTCATCGCCTACATTGGAGACCAACGACGACTTCAAACCCAGTCGCGCCGCCGCCACTGCCGCATTGGCGGCGTTGCCGACGGCCTTTACAACTTTGACCGATTCGAAAGGTATCTTCGCGCCAAATGGGAAGCAAATCTCGCAATCCTCGCGATTGACGCGACAGTGCACCTCGGCCTGCTTCAAACAAATAAAGGCGTCAGTGGTTATGTCGCCGATTGAGAGTATGTCGATTTGTCTGTTGAACATGTTAACGGTAGGACGACTCGACTGTGCTATAATTATACCATGTTATCTCTGCGAGAATGTATTGCCGAAGCCGTGAAGAACAAAGTCGCCGTCGGCCACTTCAACGCCTCGACTTTGGACGGCGTTTGGGCGATTGCCGATGTCGCTTTTGAATTGAAATTACCCGTAATCGTGGGCGTTTCGGAAGGTGAGCGCGATTATTTGGGCGTGAATGAGGTCGCGGCAATCGTCGCGAGTATTCGGAAAAATCGAAATCAGGCGATATTCCTCAATGCCGATCACACTTATTCTTTTGAACGGGTGAAAGAAGCGGTAGACGCCGGCTTTGACGCGGTCATATTTGACGGCGCGAAGCTGTCTCTCGAAGAAAATATCATTGTGACCAAGAAGTGCGTGGAATACGCCAAGGAAGCGAATGAAAAACGAAACACTGAAAGCGGCAAATCGGGAAGCGTCGGCGAATGTTTGATCGAAGGCGAGCTCGGTTTCATTGGTCAATCGTCAAAAATTCTCGATGAAATACCGGCCGGTGCCGCCGTCTCCGAAGACCAGTTGACCAAACCTGAAGACGCGGTAAGGTTTGTCGTTGAAACCGGCGTTGATTTACTTGCCCCAGCCGTCGGCAACATCCACGGCGTAGTTGTCGGAGGCGATCCCGCGCTCAACATCAAAAGAGTAAAGATGATTGCGGAATCAGTCAAAGTTCCGTTGGTACTGCATGGTGCCTCGGGAAATTCAGCCGATGATATAAGGAAAGCGGTCAAAGCGGGAGTCGCGATAGTTCATGTTAACACAGAACTCCGCCTCGCGTACCGTTCCGGTCTGGTAAAGTCCCTTTCCGAAGACCCCGAAGAAGTTTCTCCGTACAAGTACTTGAAACCGGCCAAGCTAGCGATGCAAAAGGTAGTTGAGGAAAAGTTGCGCATTTTCAACGGATTATGAGTAAAGTAATTGCGATAGCCGCGCCCGAGCCGACACTTCGCGGAGCGTGCCCTACCAGCGGGGTGCGATTGGCTCGCGTAGGGAAGGTGTCGGCGACGGGCGCGGTACCGCCTACCACCTGCTCCAGTCTCTGTGGTAGCGTCCTGAACTCCAATTCTTGCCACAACGCGTTCACCTTCTTCAGATCCAGACTCTCTCTAAAAGTCTTCTCCGGCAACTTAAATTCAATCGGCGCATCCCTGCGTATAGTCCCCAACATCTTACTGAACTCCGCGTCCTCTTTACTCTCTTTCAAAATCTTGATCAATCGCGGCGTCAAACCGATCTTCTCAAATTTTTCATCATGGCCCGCTTCCAATTCAAGGTAAATATTTTCGATCGAACCGAACTCTTTTATGAGCATAGTGGCGGTCTTTTCACCTATGCCTTTTATTCCAGGAATGTTGTCGGACGGATCGCCGCGGAGGCCTTTGTAGTCTGGGATCAGTTCGGGACCGAAGCCGTATCGCTTGACCACGGCCTTTTCGTCGTACATGATGGTGTCACTTATGCCCTTTTTGAGCGTGTAAACTTTCACTTCGTCGCCACGCACCAGTTGCAGAGTGTCCATGTCTCCTGAAGCTATAACTATTTCAATATTTGAAATTTGGTTAACAATTGTCCCTAGCATGTCATCCGCCTCAAACCCTTCCTTGTCGTAAATTGGAATATCAAAGGCGTTGAAAACATCGCGAGAACGAATAATCTGCGCGATGAGGTCATCGTCCGCCTTGACCCTGCCAGCTTTGTATTCTTTGTAAAGTTCGTGGCGGTAGGTGGGACCTTTGAGATCGTAACAAGCAACCAAAAAATCGGGTTTGAGATCGGCGATTATCTTGATAAGCATGGCTGAGAGGCCGTAAATGGCTCCTGTTGGCTCACCCGTTGCGGTAGTGAAATCCGGCAAGGCGTGATACGCGCGGTGCAGGATCGCGTGGGCGTCCAGTAATACCAATCTTTTCTTATTGCCGACTTTTTCACTCATGCGCACATTCTAGCACAGCAAAAACGAGGAGCGAGATGTGTGGTTTTGTGAATCGAGGACTTGTTTGAATGGAGTATAAATTGACAGATTTTTTCGTCCCAGTCAGCGAGGGACGAAAAAATCGGCAATTTAACGACATGAGTCCCGCAGATTCACAAAACCACACATCTCGCTCCTCGTTTTCGCTGTGGTATAATTCAAGCGATGACCATCACCTTCAACGAAGACAAGCAAAACAGGAAGCTGGATGAATTGCGCAAAAAGGAGGAAGAGGAACTCGTACAACTCTTGTCCGCCAAGTACGGCGTCGAATATGTCAATCTCTTGGGCATTCCCGTAAACATGGATGCCTTGCGACTCATTGGAGAGCAGACCGCACGGGACGCGCAAGCGGCCGCTTTTGCCCTAATCGACAAAAAAGTAAAGGTTGCCGCGCGCAATCCGGAGAACGAAAAACTGCAAGTTGTATTGGAAGATCTGAAGACCAAAGGGTACCAACCCGAACTTCACATCACTTCAACCGTCGGGTTGGAGAAGGCATGGAAAGCATACAAGGATTTGTCATTCGCCTACGAGAGCAAGGCCGGCTCGCTTGAAATTTCCAGTGAAGAGATTGCCGCCATCATTGACCAAGCAAAGAGCTTGCCCACTGTGATTTCAATTCTTGAAAATACCGTCGCCGCCAAGAAGAGCTACCGCGTGTCGAGAATATTGGAGACGATTGTGGCCGGTGCTCTAGCCATAGACGCGTCTGATGTGCATTTGGAGCCAGAGGAAGGTTATGTGCGACTCCGATACCGTTTGGACGGCGTGCTTCAGGATGTCATTCGTTTCGACAACGAGACTTACGCTTTGCTTCTTTCAAGAATAAAGCTGATCTCCGGAATGAAATTAAACATCAAAAAAGACTCGCAGGGTGGGCGTTTCAGTATTCGTCTGGCAATCGGCGATGTTGAAGTGCGCGTGTCCGTGCTTCCTGGAGCCTACAACGAATCTATTGTCATGCGCTTGCTCAATCCAAAATCGATCGCCGTCCCATTGGAAGAGCTTGGCATCCATCCGAAGTTATTAAAGATTCTGCTCAAGGAAATGAATCGCCCTGACGGCATGATCTTGACTACAGGTCCTACTGGTTCAGGTAAAACAACCGCTCTCTACGCGTTTTTGAAGAAAGTGCACAATCCCGGCGTGAAGATCATAACCCTTGAGGACCCCATCGAATATCACCTTCCTGGAATAGTCCAGACTCAAATCAACGATAAAGGTTACAATTTCCTTGAAGGTCTGCGCGCCACCGTTCGCCAGGATCCGGACATCATAATGATCGGCGAAATCCGCGACGGCGAGACGGCCAATATCGCCATCAATTCCGCCCTTACCGGTCATCTCGTCTTCTCCACCCTCCATACCAACGACGCCGCGGGCACTTTCCCCCGTTTGATTGATCTTGGGGTAAATCCGACTATAATTCCGTCGGCTTTGAGAGTTTCAATGGCGCAAAGACTCGTGAGGAAACTTT
>CAYHFU010000019.1:0-8234 GCA_964355985.1 uncultured Candidatus Saccharibacteria bacterium
AACCACCCCAAAACTCCACCCTTTTCTCCGCTTCAACGACGTAAAATGCCGCTTGGCTATGAACTTTTACAAAGACTGCCTCGGAGGCGGAAAGATAGAGTTCATGACCGTCAAAGAGACGCCGATGGCAAAAGAGACGCCGGCGGACAAGCAAGATTTCATAATGCACTCGGAATTTTCGAAGGGAGACATCGTCTTTTACGGCTCCGACATGATGCGCGACAAAGCCGTCGTTGGAGACAATGTGGGAGTGGCTCTCAACTGCGAGAGCGAAAAGGAGTTAAATGAAATATTCGCAAAACTCTCCGATGGCGGCGAAGTATTCATGGCACCGGAGGAACAATTCTGGGGAGGCGTATTCGGTATGGTCACAGACAAATACGGCGTCGAATGGATGCTCAATTTCCAAAAGAAGCCGATGAAGAAGTAAATAAGCAAGCTTCCACAAATTCTCGCTAGACGCTATAATACGCGCATGTGTGAGCGCGCCGCATCGGTCTCCTATTTCCGTAACTTCGTCTTTGGCGTCGAGGACAGTCTCGTCTCGACCGTCGGTCTCTTGTCCGGTATCGCCATCGCCGGCGTACCGAAAGAGACCATATTCCTGACCGGCGTGGTGCTCATATTCGTCGAGGCATTCTCCATGGCCGCCGGAAGCTTCCTCTCTGAGTCGTCGGCCGAAGAATATGAAACGGGTAAAGACAACCTCACTCGACACGGTTTTATTTCAGGGACGATAATGTTCTTTTCCTATTTCATTTCCGGCTTCATCCCGCTCTCTCCGTACCTCATCTGGCCCGTGGAAATCGCCCTCCCCTGCTCCATCGCCTTCTCGCTCGCCGCGCTTCTCGTTCTGGGACTTCTTGGTTCGCGGATATCGAAGACCAGCGCCTTCAAAAACAGTCTGCGCGCGATAGTCATCGGAGGAATCGCGATCGCACTCGGACTTGTGGTGAGTTCGTTTATTCGTTACAACTAACCAAACCGATTTTATTTCCTTGCAAACTCTATTTTTTTCGTGAGTCGCGGGAACCTTTTCCAGGCGTCCTTGTATCCTCGTTCGTACAATTCATGCTTTAACCTTCCAGCCACGATGCTTGGCGACACTGATATGTCACGCGCGAAGTTAACGATTGCTTCGTCGGATAAATCTTTCTTTGCCAGGAAATTTTTGAATAAAGAGTCGGGAATCAATGTTTCTTTCGCGAATTCGTCAGCTTCATTCTCTTTTAAGGTCAGTGAATCGCTTCTGTCGTTTTCGAATTCTATAAACTCGTCAGTCTTTCCATGCTTGAGTATGTGACCGATCTCATGGAAAAAGGTAAACCAAAAACGATCACTCGATTTGCCACGGAGGCTTACCTGTATCAAGGCCTTGTCGCTTGAAAGCCAGCGAGTGGCCCCGTCGACATAGGTCTTAGCGAAATAAGGCACGAAGACCACGGCAATTCCAATCTCAGAACAAATCGACTGGAGTTGATTTTGTAACTGGTCATTCCGTATCGTGGTCAATTTCTTTAAACTTTCCATGTTATCAATGAGCGTCTCCTTCTCAAAAGGTTTCGTCCGGATCTTTTCGGCTTCAATCTCGCCGCAGCGAAGCCACGCTGCCAGTGATTCATGCGAAAACGATTTGTTTTTAGTTTGTCTAAACGCAACGGGATGCGTTTTCTTCACGAAATCCAGCGAACTAACTTGGAAGAAACCGAGTAAGTTCGAGACTTCTTCCCTGGCAACGGAAGTTTTCGGTAAGTACCCCCAGCGCACCAGATCTTTATAACACTCAAATCGTCCCAGAGAGGCGGCTTCTTTGTCCAGACGCTCGTTTTCTTTTAGACGAATCAGGGTCTCTTGATAGTTTCTCTCCAAATTATTCCAGAAACCCGTCGAGGTGCCGAAAACTGACGCAAATTTGGTCGCAGTTTCCGGAGTGATGGGATTTTTTTTTTGTACGATTTCACTGATCGTCTTTGGGGTTAGACCCGTCCGTTCCGCTAACTCGCTTTGGGTCATACTCGACGCGCCTAAAACATCCGCCAAGGTAACGCCTGGATGAATGGCTTTGTTTGGATTATAAGTGTCTTCGCTCATGTTTGTTTGATTAGTGATAATCTTCTATTTTTACGCATTCTATTTTTGTTATTGTCTTCAGATCATTTCTGTTTCCGTTCTCTGGCCATATTATGATTCGATACGGTTGTTTGATGTCCACTGCAAAATATCCGTTCATGTTTCCCTTGAGTCGATGGAGTCGCGTATGCGGTAATCTGAGAATATCGTGAAGGTTTTAGGCGGCTTGGAATTCATTGAGTCTCTGTATAACACTCAGCGCTCTATCCCCATAAGTCATCTTAAGGATTTTTTCGTCCACGCAGATCTTCTTGAATTTATTGCTGCTAAAAGATACTTGCATTGAAGACCTGGGGTTAAACTTTGATAATACATATTACCTATAAGTATATTCGTAAGTAAAAACTTGTCAAGTAAACTTATTACCCAATAGGTAATTTTTAACTAAGTAAGCACAAACCGCCACTTCTTCTTGGCCCAAACCGGACCTGCGTAGTCGACTCCTATCCGAGGTAAGCGCTTGATCTTTTTCTCGAATGAACTGTTGATGACTCCTATTTTCGGGTCGCGCGGCTCTATCCACAAACCCGACGACTTCCCCAACACTTTGTCGTTCAACTTACCGTCAATATGGAGCGCTTTGGTCAGTTTCGCTGGACCGTTAAATCCTTCAACGCCGCGGATCAATACCGCCGCGGGATAATTCAAGGAACCAGTTACGACATTTAACATCCAGTGCATGCCGTAGGTGAAGTAGGCGTAGATGTGGCCGGCGGATTTGAACATGACGCTGTTGCGCGCCGTCTTGCCTCTCGAAGCGTGGCAAGCTTTGTCGCGCATGCCGTCGTACGCTTCCGTTTCGGTGATCATGAGGCGAACGGTTTTGCCGCGATAATTTCTCGCCAAATGACAGCCGATGAGGTCATTGGCAACTTTGAGGACTGGGCGATCAAAGAATGAGCGCGGAAATTGCTTCATGCCGTCATGATACAACATTTCTCCGTTACTTTGATATAATTGGAAAATGAGAACAGCCACGAAAACAATCGGGGCGACTGTAGTTTTTATTTTAATCGTGGTTTTTTCGACCACCGTTTTCTTTAATCTTGGCCGCGATAATGACGGAGGCGTTGCGTACTCGATCAAGAGCACTTTTGAGGAAATAAAAGAGGCGGTGTTTCCCGCAAAACCCTGCACTCGACCAATAACTTATTCGTTGGGGTCGTTCGACGAAAGATTCAACATTTCCAGAGAACAATTCTCGAAGGTGACGAGCGAGGCAGCCGGCGTCTGGAGCGCGGCCTTCGGTAAGGAACTCTTCAAGCAATCGGCGGACCCGAGCGCGGATGAATTGAAAATAAACTTGACATACGACTACCGCCAACAGGCCACCGAAAAATTGGACGAGATCGGAGGAGAGATCAAGAACGACAGGGAGACCTACGAAGCGCTCAAGATAAAATATGATTCCCTGTTCGTCTCCTACCAATCCGAGAAATCTGAGATCGAGTCACTGCTCTCCGCGTTCAATTCAAGGAAAAAGGAATACGAAAATACCGTCAAGCGATGGAACGATCGGGGTGGCGCTCCGGAGGGCGAATTCCGAAAACTGGAATCCGAGAGATTGGCCTTGAATGAAGAGGCAGCTAATCTTAACGCCAGACAGAAAACTTTCAACGAATTGGCGAACACGCTCAATTCGACGGTGACTGTGCTAAATAGATTGGTGCGAGATTTGAACCTAAGCGTGCGAGATTACAATACCGTAGGAGCTTCTACGGGAGAAGAGTTCAGTGAGGGAGAATATGTATCGGACGAGGTCGGCGAACGGATCAACATATACCAATTCAACGATTTGGGCCAGTTGAAGCGCGTTTTGGAGCACGAATTCGGCCACGCACTAGGACTTGATCATGTGGATAACCCGAAAGCCATAATGTATCGCCTCAACGAAGGTGTAGATGACGAACTGACTGACGCGGATATTGCGGAATTGAGACGCGTTTGTGAATAGTCGCGTTATTCACAGCTTTCGGCATTGACTTCATGGTAAAATAAAGGCGATGGAAGCCCCTAAACCGTATCGTGAAAAGCGTCCTTGGGGGGAGTTTGTTCAATTCACAAAAAACACTCCCTCGACCGTAAAAATCATAACCGTCAAAGCCGGCGAGTCTCTTAGTCTGCAGAAACACGGGAATCGCGACGAGTTTTGGCGCGTAATCAGTGGCGTAGGTTCGATCGAAATCGGCGATGATTCATTCTCGGCAAAACAAAACGACGAATACTTCGTGCCCCGAGGCACAACTCATCGGATGTCGGCAGGCACAGCGCCTTTGATCGTGCTTGAGATCGCATTCGGCGACTTCGACGAGAGCGACATCGAACGGTTGGAGGACAGATACGGACGCGTCTCTTAGAAAAAAAGAAGCATGACGCTTTTCAAATATAAATGGACACGACGACATTAACTCTTTTCACGGCCATAGCGGCATTTGCGATCGCTCTCGTCGCGCTCATATTCGCGTGGCGGGCTCATTCGCAAAAAATGGCATCGTTCGTGCCGTCGCATGTGCGCCGTCACGCCAAAAATCCGGTAATGTCCCCGCAGGAGTGGAACGATTGGGAGACGGCCGGCACTTTCAATCCTGCCGCCATTCTCGACGATCAAGGTCGCGTGCATGTGCTTTACAGGGCGATCGGCTCCGACGGCGTGTCACGCGTCGGGTACGCTTCAAGTAAAGACGGATTTCATTTTGACGAGCGACTACCCTATCCGGTGTTCGCGATGAGACGGCCGCGCGGTGACGCAACCGAAAAGATTCTCGGGGATTTGAGAAAACCGGATCCGGTAATGTACCCTTCCGGCGGCAGTTGGGGAGGATGCGAGGATCCGAGGATGGTGAGGATTGACGACAAGATCTACATGACCTTCAATGCCTTCGACGGTTGGGACTATATCAGGATCGGCGTGTCAGTCATCAAAGCGGATGATTTCTTCGCCAAGAGGTGGCGCTGGAGTAAGCCGTTTTTCATTTCTCCCAAGAATGAAGTGCACAAAAATTGGATCGTTTTCCCTGAAAAAATAAACGGGAAATTCGCGATCCTGCACAGCATCACGCCGGAAGTCCAAGTGGATTTCGTCGACAAATTGGAAAAGTTGGATCGCGGCGAAATGAAGATCAAGAGCAGATTTACTCAATTGAAGAATCTCGACCGCTGGGATAACACCATCCGCGGCGTGGGTCCGCCGCCGGTGAAGACTGACCGTGGATGGCTCATCCTGTATCACGCTTACGACAAAAAAGAATCTCACATCGGTTACAAATTGGGTGCTTTATTGCTTGACCTCAATGATCCGAAGAAAGTCGTCGCTCGTTCCCCCGCCCCGATATTGGTCCCTAGAGAATGGTACGAAAACGATTGGAAAGCGGGGGTCGTCTACGCTTGCGGCGCGGCGGTCAAAGACGGCCAGTTGTTCGTCTATTACGGCGGTGGAGACAAACATGTGTGCGTGGCGCACACACCTCTGAATGAATTGACGAATTGGTTGACCACTTACGGGAAAATATGAAAAATAAATGTTTACTTTAACGAGATCCCCGCACAACCCAATACTCTCGCCGACCAAGAACCACCCATGGGAAGCAGCGGCCGCTTTTAACGGTTGCCCCGTCATTCGCGGCAAAGACACTTGTCTCGTCTTCAGAGCCATGTCGGAGCCGCAACTCCTAATAGATCCGAAGATAAGGATGTCGGTCATAGGTCGCGCGATCGAAACCAAGGAAGGCAATCATTTTGACGACAGGAAAGTATTAGTCCGTCCGGATCAGCCTTTTGATCGATTCGGGTGCGAAGATCCGCGCGTGACAAAGTTGGACGGCAAATATTACATATTCTACACCGGCCTAGGCGGCTATCCATTCTCGGCCGAAAACATAAAGACGGCCGTGGCGATCAGTAATGACCTGGAAACTATCGAGGAAAAACACGCGGTGACCCCATTTAACGCCAAGGGCATGGCGATGTTCCCGGAGAGGATCAACGGCAAAATCGGACTCTTGCTCACAGTGAACACCGATACGCCCCCGTCGGAAATATGCTACGCCGAGTTCGATAAAATTGAAGATATTTGGTCTTCACAATTCTGGGAAGAATGGCGCAAGAATCTCGACGGACACAAGATACACATTCGCCGACTGCCCGGTGACCACCTCGAGTTGGGCGCGGCGCCGGTAAAAACCGACAAGGGTTGGCTTCTCGTCTACGCTCACATCCAGAGATACGGAACGAGTGACACGACTTTTGGGATCGAGACTGTCTTGCTTGATTTGAACAACCCAAGAAATGTTATAGGGCGAACCAAGGGTCCGTTCATGGTGCCTGACGCTTATTATGAGCAAGTGGGGCTCGTGCCGAATGTTATCTTCCCTTCTGGCGCGCTCGTCCGCGACGGCAGACTGGAAGTTTATTACGGCGCTACCGACACTTACTGCGCCGTGGCGACTATACCTCTCGACAACCTCTTGAAGAGCATCACCGACACCGAGAAACACGGCCTCACGAGGTTCCCCGGCAATCCGATAATAACGCCTCGACCGGGATGTTCGTGGGAGGCCAAGGGTACTTTCAATCCGGCAGCGATAGAATCAGGCGACAAAATACACATACTCTATCGCGCGGTCTCGGATACGGATGTCTCCACTGTAGGTTACGCGAATTCGCACGACGGGCTTTCGATCGACGAGCGCTCTGACAAACCCGTTTATTTTCCGCGCGCGAACTTCGAACGGCGTGGCGACGCGATGAGCAATTACGGCTGCGAGGATCCGCGACTGATGAAAATCGGCGAGAGAATATTCATGGCCTACACGGCTTACGACGGTACTACGCCTCGGGTGGCGATGACTTCGATCGGAGAGAAAGAATTTCTGGACAAGAAGTGGGGCGCGTGGACAGAGCCGCAAGTGATAACTCCGGAAGGCGTCGTCAATAAAGACGCGGCGATATTGCCGGAACCGATAGGCGGTAAATACATGATTATCCATCGTGTGGCGGAGAGCATATGCGCGGATTTCCTGTCTTCGCTCGACTTTTCCAAGGAGAAAGTGGACGAATGCATAGAGATCATGTCTCCCAGGCGCGGCATGTGGGACGGCGGCAAAGTGGGACTGGCGGCTCCGCCGGTCAAGACGAAGGAAGGTTGGCTCCTCTTGTACCACGGTGTTTCTTGGAGCACGACTTACAGGGTCGGCGCGGTTTTGTTGGACCTCGAAGATCCGACGATCGTGAAGGCACGCACGGCAATACCGCTTTTCGAGCCACATGCCGAATACGAGCACAAGGGGGTCGTGCCGAATGTGGTCTTCCCTTGCGGCTTGGTTGTTCGTGGCAACACGGCCTACATGTATTACGGCGCGGCTGACAGCGTCACGGGCGTGGCAACGGTAAAAGTGAGCGCGATTTTGAAGATGCTTGAAGTTTAACATGCCGTTGCCGAACTACGACCTCATAATATTCGATCTTGACGGCACCGTCTCCGCAAGCAAAATGCCCATGGAGAAAGAAATGAGCGAACTTTTTACGAAACTCATTTCTCAAAAAAAGGTCGCCGTCATATCCGGCGGCGGTTGGCGACAGTTTGAAACGCAATTCCTCCACGGACTTCCGACATCGTGCGAATATTTCGGCAATCTGCTGCTTTTACCGGCATCGGGCACTAGGCTTTATGTTTGGCGCGGTACCTGGTGCGAACAATACGCGGAACATTTGTCACCGAAAGAAAAAGAAAAGATCATGACGGCTCTCCACGAGGTACTGAAATCGACCGGGTTCATTCATCCGGAAAAAACCTACGGGCAACAAATCGAAGATCGTGGATCGCAGATAACCTTTTCCGCTTTGGGACAGCACGCTCCTTTTGAATTGAAGTCGGTTTGGGATCCGGATCACGCCAAGCGTCGTAAGATCGTTGACTCATTGAAGACTAAAATACCCGAATTCGACGTGCGTATCGGCGGCGCAACTTCAATAGACATAACCAAGCGCGGCGTTAACAAAGGTTACGGCATTCGCAAACTCGAAGATTACTTGAGGATCCCGATTGACCGTATGCTATTCGTCGGCGACGCGCTCTTCCAAGGCGGCAATGATTATCCAGCCAAAGC
>CAYHFU010000020.1:0-8208 GCA_964355985.1 uncultured Candidatus Saccharibacteria bacterium
GTGGAGACGAAACCGGTCGCCGGCGCGTACGCGTTCGCTTTGTAGTGCGGAAATATTTTGCGCTTTTCGTCGGGTATTACGCGACCGTATCCGGTAGCCGCGTTTTTGAGATTGTCTTCATAGTCTGGACGCGTGTCCGTGAGACCTAAAGGTTTAAAAATATTTTTGATCAAGTATTCTCCGTATTTCACGCCGCTCGCTTTTTCGACGACGATGCCGAGTAAGGAGTATCCGTAGTTCGTGTACTTGAACTTTGTGTTGTTCTCGACGATGAGAGATTCCGGTACGAAAGATTTGCTCAGTTCTTTCGGGAATTTGCCCGTCTCCCATTGCGAGTCGTTGCCGTCGCGGAATACGCCGGAAGCGTGCGACAGTACTTGTCTCACCGTTATGTTCGCCGCGTCGGCGCGTTTCGTCTTTGCCTTGAACCACGGTATGTAATCCACGATTTTATCCTCCAGTCGCAGTTTTCCGTCCTCGACCAATTTCATTATCGCCACGGCCGTGAATGTTTTCGACATTGAAGCGATGTGGTAGGCCATGTGCATGTCCGCTTTGTGATTTTTTTCGACATCGGCAAAACCGAAGCCCTTGGCGTAGACGATTTTTCCTTTATGAGCGACGGCGATTGAAACGCCGGGAATGTGGTCGTACTGGATCTTGAGCGGCATCCACAGGTCAACGATCCGACTCCCCTGCTTCACGACCTTTTGCCAATTTGTTTTCATGATTCATTATGATAACGACACTGTCACGCTATGTCAATATTGACAGAATAACTATTATTTGCTTGAGTACAGTTTAGAGAACCCCTGATGGGTGTCAGATCGGCTCTCTTAAAAAACCGAAGAATCACCGAAAGTAGATTGGTCTTATGAGTGAGTTCTACTTCAACAAGGGTGTCAAGGCTGGGTGGTCAGGCCGAGAACCAGATCCGCCGAAGCCCGAGCCACTATGGGATGCCTGTATCGGGGCGTCCAGAGCTGACGTGAAGGAGTGGTCAGGTGACTACATGAAAGGCTACAGCGCCGGTTCCCAACAGCGTCTGGCCGACAAGTCGAAAGACAAAGACGGTTGAACTGGACGGACAAACACAATCGCAATGCGGTCACCGCATTGCGATTCTTTCTTTGCATAAATGCGAAATGCGAGTCTTTATAGGGAGTCGTTGTTTTAGATTACATATAAAAACATCTTTCTGGCTAGCATATATTTGTTCTTGGACAATTCAACGGAACGAGCCGGTACAAGGTTTGGAAAATAATAATCGCAGGTTACGATCCTGGTACCGTCACGGCATTCTTTCAATATCTTTGATTCCAATTCCCTCAACGCTTCGGGGAAAAGATAACAATATATGTGTGTAGCATCTCGTAAATTCACATTGTACATATCAGCCTTGATTAGTGTTACATTACTTGCTCGATATGTCCTCATCCGTGCGAAAAAGAGCGGTAGCCAGTCGTTGTCTATGCCGACAATCTTTGACGATGGAGAAGACCTCGCAGCAGCCGCCAAGATTCGCCCATCGCCGCACCCGAGATCATAGAACGCGCTCCCGCTTGAAAGTTGAAGAAGTTCGATTGCCGTAGCCACGGCGCGGGAGCGAGTAGGAATGAAAGGGGCACTGCCTTTTCTGCGGCCAATGGTTCTTGGCATGACGACAAAAAACAAAAACGCCAGAAAGACTGCGACATATGTTATGTTCATTGCCAGTAAAATGATATCTTCCGCCATGTGAGTCCATCATAACATCATTTCCCGCCAAGCATCCCAACCGCCCTCCCCATAATCCTCTCCCCAACCTCGCCCCAGTCAAAATACTTCTTGTAATCTCTCGGATCTATCAATTTGATCTCTGTTATGTCGCCGTCGGGATCTTTTTCGAACGGTCCGTAGGGCTCGACCAGACAGAATGATCTCGTCTGGCGGACGATTCTGTTCGGTTCGCAGACATCTTGATAGCCGATCAATTCATGGCTCAAGACTTTCATATTGGTTTCTTCTTTGACTTCCCTCACGACCGCTTGCTCATAAGTCTCCCCAGGTTCAATCCCTCCGCCGGGAGGAGTCCAGTATCCTTTCTCGGCGGCATAGACGACGACCAATTTTCCCTTGAAGAAACAAAAAGCGTGGACGCCTTGCAGAACCTTGCCTTCGAGGTTTTTCAGAGGATCGTCTTCGCGATAGACAAGATCGAGAATCTGGCCAGAACGGTTGGTGAGAGTGGATTTTATTTCCATGATTTGGTCATTGGTTCGCATGCGTGGAAGTATAGCAGAAATAAACATCCTGATAAAAAACGGCAAGGTGACAACCTTGCCGTTTGCGCGAGTGAAGACTCGCTTACTTTCCATTCTTGCGGTATCTCTCCCAGTGCGGGAGCCATTCGTCCCTGAAAACGCCGAGAACGACCTCGTCCCAGTATTTACCCAGAGCAAAGTGCTGACGGCGCAGGCGACCTTCTACTTTGTAGCCGCAGTGCAAGCTGTAAGCCAGACTTCGCTTGTTGAAGGCCTTGACCGAAGACGAGATCTTGCGCAGATTGAGCGTGTTGAAGGCGTAATCAAGCACGGCCATCTTGGCATCCGTGCCGTAACCATTGTTCCAGTACTCCTTCTCGCCGATCACCGCGCCGGTTGTTCCGACGCGGCTCTGCCAATTGATGCGATGAATGCCGATCGTGCCGATCGGTTTTCCTTTGACTTCAATGACCAGAACTATGTCTTTGTCCGATTTCTTCGCGAGACCTTCAACCCATTCGCGTTCTCCGCCTTCCGTCATGGGGAACATTGCCGTAATGAACGGACGGATCTCCGGATCATTGAACCAACGGAGGAAGAGTGGTATGTCTTTTTCCGATACCGGTCGGAGCGTGGTTTTCTTGCCCTTGAGGAATACTACGGCGCTTTTCGTGTTGTTTACCGACGATCTTGTTTTCATGCGTTTTTGTTATTTGATTGTCAACGAACTATTCTGGTCCGGACGACGGATATGAAAATCCCGACTTTCGTCCAGTCGGGATTTTTCTCGTGAGTGGTTCGATTGAGGTTAGCTCAAAAGATTGGGAGAAGTATCGCGACTGGGCGCAAGCGCGCCGCCGAAGGTATTGGCGGACGCGAGGATATAACCACAGACGAAGATCTGCGGCATCCAACGCTTATTTGCGATGTTTACATGATGATTCATGGTTGTGGTTGGATCGTAACTTATAGATGCTTTTCCG
This sequence comes from uncultured Candidatus Saccharibacteria bacterium, assembly GCA_964355985.1. Taxonomy (GTDB): domain Bacteria; phylum Patescibacteriota; class Minisyncoccia; order Phycocordibacterales; family PALSA-1337; genus C7867-002. The sequence goes on from CAYHFU010000020.1 coordinate 3,227, forward strand.
TCAATGCAACCCCACCTGATAATCGTACAACCTCCTGTACACTCCCCCTTCCTTCTCGACCAATTCTCGGTGCGTGCCGGTCTCGACGATTTTACCTTTCTCGAAGACTAGTATCGTATCCGCCTTGCGGACTGTGGAGAGACGGTGGGCGATGATAAAAGTAGTCCGGCCGCGCATCAGACGCTCCAGCGCGCCCGTGACTATTTCTTCCGTCGCCGCGTCCAAGGCCGAGGTCGGCTCGTCCAAGATGAGGATCGCCGGATCGCGCAACATTGCACGGGCGATCGCCACTCTTTGTTTTTGCCCGACCGAAAGTTTGACACCGCGCTCGCCCACCAGAGTCTCGTAACCTTTCGGCAGTTTGGAGACGAAATCGTCAATGTGCGCTTCTTTGGCAACGCGCAGAACTTCCTCGTCATTGGCCTTGAATGAACCGTAGCGAATGTTAGTCTTGATCGTATCGTTGAATAGCGCCACCTCCTGCGGCACGACCGCGATGCGGCGACGCAAAGCCGTCAAGTTGAACTTCCTTGTGTCCACACCGTCAACGAGTACGCTCCCTTCCGAGGGAAAATAATAGCCGGAAATCAAAGATATCGCCGTGCTCTTGCCCACGCCGGACTCCCCCACCAACGCGACCGACTGCCCCGGCTTCACGGCAAAATCCAACCCCGACAAAACTTCCGGATGACCGTGGCCGTATCGAAAAGAGACATTGTCAAACCGCACATCGCCTCTGATCTCCGCGGGAGCGACGGCATCGGGACGATCGTAAACTTCTTCGTCGGCGCCGTATATCTCCTCGGCAATCGCCGCCGAAGTGATGCCGTTCTGGATCGTCTGCCAGCTGTGGCCCAAAGCCGCGAACGGACCGAAGAACATGAGCGCGTATCCGTTCAAAGCCACCAGTTCGCCGACCGTGATCGCGCCTTTACCGATCAATCCGACCGACAAGAAAAACACGGTGAGTTGTGTGGAAAAGACGATGGTTCGTTGGAGAAAATTGACGTTGTTCCAGTTCCTCTGGAGGCGATACCACAAGTTGCGCGTGCGGCCAAAGAGACTTCCGAAGACCTTCTTGGTTTCGTAATCTTCGGCGGCGGCTTGCTTGACGCTTTCGATCTGGTGCGCCGCGGCGGCCGCGTCGTCCCAACTCTCGTTCCACGACCTGTGCGCCGCTTCGTCCATGGCCGCAATCGGCGAGAGAATTTTCACAAGGATGCCCGCGTACAAGAGCACGCCTACCGCGAGCACGCCAGCGAGAAGCGGGTTGATGACAGCCGCTAGCGTGACGCCGATCACTATACTCAAAAATTGCGGCGACAGTTCGCTCATAACGCCGACAATCGCCGATACTCTCCAACCGGCCTGACTGATCTTTTGCAATTCGCCGTTGATGTGGGCGTTCTTGTGGTACTGGAGCGGCAGGCGGAACATGTGCGCGAATCCGTCGGACTGCATCCTGAAATGCAGATCCGTGTCCACTTTGCGACGCAATCTGTCCATCACCCAGTCAATGTTGTTGGCGACAAGTTGGATCATCGCCCAGACGCCGAGCAAAATCGCCCACAGAGGCAAAGATCCAACCAGAGAAGCGCTACCTTGCGACACGCCCACGAGCGCGTCGAAGAAGCGACCGGTCACGAACGGCACGGCACCGTTCGCGAGCGCCGATACAACGCCGAGGACGGACAATATGACAAAACTTTTCTTGAAGGGCGCAAGGTGTCGTCGGATCGCTCGTAATCCCGCGCGCATGCTTCCACTCCCGCTTTTTCGCGATTTCGCAGAGGTGGATTTCATGAGGATAACTTTACCGCTTCGCGGCTATTTTCACAAACGACGACATTGAGTAAACGCGTCAATTAATATTGACCAGATATGTCATTAGAAACTTCTCGATTGTCTTATTAAGGAAAAGAAAATAGAACAGTTACGGTTATTCTTTGCCGAGAAGACGGAGTGTCTCTCCATATTCCTCAACTACCTTTTTGACGGCGGTCTCAATTTCCTTTTTGCGTTCATCCGTCAGAGTATACTCCAGGGCTTTAGTCAGATTTAAAGCCAAGACCGCATAATTGCGCCCGATTTTTTCTGCGGGAATAAGTCCCGCTTTTATTTTCTGGAAAACGGCCACGCGACTAATGCCGAGTATTTTCGCGACTTCACTAGTGCTCAAATATTTTTTGTCGGTAGTTTCTTTCATGTGTGTTAAGCTTGCATACCTATATTAACATATGTTAATTGAAAATCAAGTACTTAACCCTGAACTCTTTCACGCCCCGACCGGCGCCAACAACCCATCTTTGACGGTCACTGGCCTCTCTACCGCCCCCATCCCCCGTATTTTATCCACCACCTCATTCGCGCACCTTTTGAAATCTTCCGCCGAAGGGTTTGTTCCCAAGAGTTCGGCCACGCGGATCGGCTTGCCGAACGAGATCGAGATCCTCCGCCTACGGAGAATGAAATCCGTGAATGTCATCCAGAAAGTTCCGTCGAGACGAACGGGGATTATCGGGGTGCCGGTAGCGTAGGCAAGGTACGCAATACCTCCTTTGGCCTCCTGTATGTTGCCGTCGCGCGTGACTCTGCCCTCGGGAAAGACGCACATCGAACCGCCGTTTCGGACTATGTCAATGTGGAAACTCAACGACTTCTCGTAATCGCGTAGGCCGACGAATACCGGATACGCTCCCCATGCCTTGAAGAAAGTGCCGCCGTAGAAATGTTTCCTCCAACCGGCACGCACATAGAACTTGTGCTCGCGGGAGGTGTAGAAGATGGGAGAGAAATGGGAACCAAATTGTAGGGCGGCCGGGAGTAATATGGGATCAAGCTCGCTCGTGTGATTCAATCCGAAAATTGCGTTGCCGTTCACTTCTTTCAGGTTCTCAAGTCCATTTACCTCAAAGCGTCCGAAGAGCCGAAGTACCAGTCTAGTCGGTATCCATATGAGCTTTTGCAGGATTAGCGGACTTATGAAATACCACTTTTTCATTTTGGCGGGTGTTGACGGCATTATACCCTATCCCCACTTTATCCACACCCCCCTCTTTACAAATCGCTTGGAGTTTGGTATAATAGTGGCCAGATTGGAAGCTCGTTGACATTTTGACGAAGCTCGACCAATTCTCGAAAAATAGCTTTCCCCACCTCGCAAAGGCAAGGAGAGCGCAACCAAGAAAGGAGTCGCCCATGAAAGCGATTCACAGTTTCGCGGCGTTCATCGCCGTTCTCGTTGCCCTCTCCGCCGTAAGCGTGAAGGGGCAGACTAATCAGGAACCAGTAATCCTCCCGAATACCCTTCCGTCCGAGTTGCCCATCGGCAGTCTCGAGCGGATCTGGGAATGGGATGTGACGAACAGATCGTGTAACGTATCGTTCTCATTCCATTACGACGATCATATGGGAACCCACAGAAACATCGGGAGGTCCGGTAGTGGAGTGACCTTTCCATCTTATGCTTCCTACAGGGAATGTCTGCTCACGAATTTCGTGAGGTTGTACGACATCCTCCTCACGAAGACTAATGTGGCCTCGACGATTACGGCAAGTGCTATGGTCGAATACTACAACGATCTTGGCGGACCGTTGGCGTTCCTCATCGATACCAATATTGGTCAGCGACAGGAGATCACTGCGAATGTTTTCGTAAACCTGAAGCCAAGGCTCACTCAGGCCGTTATACCGATCCGAGGAATGGAACAACTCACGATTGAGGTTGATTCAGATCCCCCGTATCGTTATCAATGGCCGCCGACGGGTATCGAACCGACGCTTATTCCTTCCTTACCAGAGCATACTACGGACGATACGGCTGTTTTGTGGGATTGGTATTCGTCCGGTGATCTCCGCGCTCGATTCACGATTGTCGCCAACGGATATACCAATGTGTACACTCAGTCCGGAGCGTTGCTGACGCAACCGTCACTGGAAATCAACACCGACTCTGGAGAAATGCGCGTGTTCGTGAAAGTGCCGCGCGGCTCCGACACGACTGTCTGGTCGTCCACGGGTCTCTTGGACTGGCAGGAAGTTGCCACTATGCCGTGGTCATGTACGACCAATGAGATCGTGCTCCGTTGGCAGCCGCCGTCTGGCGAAACTCGCCGCTTCTTCAAAGCAATGTCACGATAACTTCTTCACGCCCTTGCCGGGAATTACTTCCGGCAGGGGCTTTCAACTTTTATATTTCTTCGATTGAGGATCTCGTGATTCTCAGATTTACGGAATCGCTTGGTCCAGGATTTCCAGTATTTATGTCGCGACAACTTATAGAGAAACCGTACTGACCCGTCGGTTTACCCGTCGTATCCAACGAAGCCGCCGACCCGTTTTGACTTACATCCGCTTCAGTACCGGATCCGTCCCAGTTGCTCCATACGGAATCGGTAGTGTTGTCGGGTTTTACTGTACTAGGCATACATCTGTATTGTGTCGGATCAGCCAAATTCTCCCACTTCAGCGCGAACTCCTGACCTCTGCGGATGCTCATTTGACTCTGGTCGGCTTCAGCGACTGTGCGACCGATCTTGAGGCAAACTTGACCAGCACCACAGGTCGGAGGTGCTACCGCCTCCACCCCTACCATAAACAAAGCGGTGCGTTCCACACTATCCTGTCTCGTGCCCTTCGCGGTGACACTGAATGAAGTATCCGTATGATTGGCTCTAGCGTCGGTGAGGGTAATGTTTATGTAGCAATTCATGTTGGCCGAGTCCACGGTGCAAGAGTTTGCTCCTTGAATGTTCGTTGACAGATCGGCGGAATTGTCGATGAGACTCAATGTGACAGTCTGCGGCGTGGTATTTGAACCCAGTCGAGATATGATGACCGGTATTGTCGAGGTGTAGCTGTTAGATTCCCTCAAGGTCACAGGATCAATCGGTCCGACCGTGAAGTTAGGTTCTCCTCCACCACCCGTTCCTCCGCAGTTGTTCTCGCAAATAATCGGCGGAGCGCCCGCTACGCTCGGACTG
>CAYHFU010000021.1:0-6196 GCA_964355985.1 uncultured Candidatus Saccharibacteria bacterium
TTGCTCGCAAGGGCGATTAGTTAAGTGTCATAACTGCGGTCTCCAAAACCGCTGTTCTGGGTTCGATTCCTCGATCGCCCGCCATTTGACAATTTTTGTAGGTATGCTATAATACCAAACAGACAATCAAAACAACATAGAGAAAGGAAAAATATGGCCACGATGCCGAGGTTCGCGCATATGGTGAACTATTTCAAAAGTCCGGAGGGACTGAGCCATGCTCAAGTGGCCGCGTTTGAGCGGCATGTCAAGACAATCAACCAGTACATGGAAGACGATATGTTTTCAGATGAGAAGTTTATCAGGATACCTATTAATGACCCGGGTACGGATAGGCTAGTTTTATTTGAACTCAAGAGATTGGTTGAAATGGCCGGTAGTGAGCTGTACATCGGCGAAAACGACGGGGAGTGGATCCTGGGCCTTGTCTGTCGTTAAGTCGATCATGAAGCTTGCCCGCGGGACTTACCACCGCGGGCGCTTTTTATCGTCGGATTTTCTCGCCAGATCTATCGCCGGACGAATCGTTCGACTTCTTGAGCAACCTCGTCAATCTTCTCCGAAACAAACCACTTGATCCACGCATCCTTTTTCCACCATGTCTTCTGTCTCCGCGCGTACTGCCATATCTTCGTCGTCAAAACATTTATCATCTCCTCTTTATTTATTTTTCCTTGAATGTATTGCGCAAGATAACGATACTCGAGCCCGAGCTCGTCCATTCGTTCAAAAGACAATCCTTCGACATGTAATTTTTTCGCTTCTTCTATCATTCCCGTCTTGATACGACTCTCCAAACGGACACGGATCCTTTCTTTAAGGACGGGATCAGGAATAGTTATGCCGATCTTGAGCGCGTCATACTTCCGAGATCCGATATCGGCGTTCTGCCGCGGCACGGCGCCCAATTTTCGCGCTATCAAAATCGCGCGTGCCATACGCCTTTTATTACCCGATTCGCCGTTTCCAGTCATCATGCCGGCGCGATGTGGATCAAGCTTTTCCAATTCAGTGAACAGTTCCTCGGCTGATTTCAACTCAAGGCACTTTTGTTCGTCGGGATCACTTTCAACTTCCGGGAATCGAATGCCGTCAATCAACGCGGAGATGTAATATCCCGTGCCCCCGCAAACGATCGACAGTTTGTCCCTTGAATGAATGTCCATAATCGCTTCCTCGGCGCATTTCCGCCAATCTTCCACGGTGAATCTCTCCTTCGGATCCGCGATGTCGAGACAGTGGTGCCTTATACCGCGCATTTCATTCAAGGTAATTTTACCCGTACCTATGTCGAGCCCGCGGTAAACTTGCCTTGAATCGGCCGAGACTACTTCGCCGTTAAACTTCTCCGCCAACCTGACCGCCAAGTCGCTCTTGCCTGAAGCAGTAGGACCGAGAATTACCAATATTTTAATCGCGTTGTTGGCCATTAGTCTTTACTCGGGCGATTGGAAATGTGCGCCGTCTAGAACAATGTTGGAACATTTTTAGCGTTAAATATAGCTATTTGATCATTATCCCCACTTTTCCTTGACTTTAAGCTAAATCCGACTATACTAGTAATTAAGTAACCTCGCCGGACCTAGTGTCCGGTTTTTCCGTTTTAGGATCAATTGGTTTCGGAGCAATACGCTCAATTTCGGTCTTAATTGAATCGAGGCTTATAAACCAAGAAGCTGTCCGGATTTCCCATGCACAGTTATTATCATAAGCTAGAAACTTGATATGCTTCTGATTTTTCAAGATATTGTCTTTCGTTCTGACAAAATCACTATCGCCACTGACAATATATACAATATCCAAATCATGTAGATCGGTCATAATCTCATCGTGCATTTCTACATCAAAATTGCATTTATTTCTGTAACCAAGTGGTTTAGTATCATCCCGAAGTTTTTTCAAATCCTTTGTTGTAACAGCGTACCCAATCTCGGTAAAATATTTTGCTAAAGCTTCGTTGATAGACTTTGCAGGTTCATATTTTGGCCTACCCATGTATATGCGCGCATGAATAATCGTATTGAGTTGAGCAACCCATTTGTAAAGTTTCTTGTAATCAGTCATCCAACCAGCGGCTTTTCCTCGCTTATATAAATTACTATCATCGATGTAAATACCCACCTTTGGTTTAGGCGGAAGTTCAAATGCCAGCTTTGGTTCATCTGGTTTCATGGCAAAGAGTATACCATAAGATCAAAATAGCAAATCTATTTTCGAAAATATACTATAACTATTCTAAAATTAACGACTAAATAAAGTACCGTATAGCATCAATATTACAATAAGACCGAATGGAATCATGAATAGCAAAATAAACCACTTATTTACACCGGTAAAATACATATGTGATTGACTTTCGCGTAAAATCTTGTGGTTAGCTAATATACTCTCGAATTCACTTGTCCGTTCAAGTGATACTTGCAACCTAACAGTTTTTTGCGTTAACCCTCTGAATTTAATTACATAGATTCCAAGACCCTTGTAAGGGTTGACGATGTCATATCCACCAGTATATTTAATTTCACCAAGCCCGGTGCGCTCATCTTGAGAATCACCAAGCATATGGAAGTTCTTCGCATCGCTCCACAGGTATTTTTTATCATCAATATTGATCCCTTGGTTATCGGTGCTGAATTTCTTATGCGTTTTTCTGAAGAAAAATAGAAGCGAAATAATTAGTCCACCGATGATTAGCGGGATTATGATTTTAACCAGATCATTCAGTACTTGTATCGAATTGTATTGTAACATGCTGACACTTTGGCTTAGATCTGGCCATGCCTGCATAGCTATAACAAGAGCGATCACAACAATAATTAGATTGTTTCTAAGCGTTTGTTTACTTGGTGCTCCCGTACATTCGAAGACTGTCGGAGTTGTTTGGGAGGTGGTATTTGGTTCCATGTTAATATTAATTAATCAGATGTGTGCGGCATAGAACCACTATTTTATAACCAAACTTGATGTAATCTGATTCAGTAAATCTGTGGCATCAGATTTCATGCCAGATTTTACATTATCTGTGTTACCACTTGCTGCCCAAAGCTCCGTGACTAAATTATATTTACTGTTAGCTACAAAATTTATAGTTGTTTGATACAAACTAGCATTATCAAACTTAATTAATTTAATTGCTTTTATTCCCGAGATTGTTGTATTTGAACCTTGTTCAACATATTCGGTTAACGGATCGATTGTCTTGGATTGATCTGCTTTTCTAAGACTTAACTTCCAAGAGGAATCAATTAGCATATTTCCATATTGTCCCTCAATATTTTGTCTAGGAGCTGATATCGTTACCCCAAACAATGGATCAGCTTTAACTGTCCAATTAGACGGATAGGCCACAGAAAATCCCAAATTTTGGTCTGTGTATTGTTTCCAACCACTTGGAATCTTTGAAGTAGATATAACAGGAATTGGTGTTTGAACTACAGGTATTGATTCTGCTTGATTTATAGGCGTATTTTGCCGTCTTGTCTGTTTTAGGCTCGAAGTAGTCATAAAGAATAGACCGCCAATAACTGTTAATAAGACTAAGAAAATTACAATGATAATAACGAGAGCCGAACCTTTTTGTGAGTTTTTCATATGCCAAATATCATATCACATTTTTAGTCAAAGGTGCACAAATAGTCTCCTACCGTTCATAATGAGCCTCAAATAGTTCCGCCGTTCCAGGGAAATGAGCCGGCTCCGACAGGTGAGCCACAGAAGTCCTTATGACATACTGGCAAAAGCTACCAAAAACGGTGATTTTTTACTATGTGCCGGGAGGGAGAATCGAACTCCCATGGATTACTCCGTACGATTTTGAGTCGTATGCGTCTACCAATTCCGCCATCCCGGCTGGTAAAATGAGTTTATCTCATTTTCCAAATAAATCAAAGATGATAGAATATTGGCATGTCCGCGCAATACCTGAACAACGCCATATTCTGGATCGAGATCGAGAAGGTCAGTCCCAACCCTTACCAGCCGCGCCGAGAGTTCGACGAGGCGGCTTTGAAGAGTTTGGCGGAATCCATAAGGATGTACGGGGTGCTCCAGCCACTAGTTGTGACCAGAAAGGAGGTGCCGCGCGAAGACGGCGGACTTTCCGTCGAATACGAGCTCATATCAGGCGAGCGCAGACTCCGCGCGTCCAAACTCGCCGGTCTGGCGCAGGTGCCGGCTCTTATAAGGAGCGGGGAAGAGGGCGCCAGAGAAAAGCTTGAGATCGCCATTATTGAAAACTTACAAAGGGAAGATTTGAACTCGGTCGAGCGTGCACGGTCTTTCAGCCGGCTCATAAAGGAGTTCGGATTGAAGCAGATACAAGTTGCCGACAAGATTGGCAAAAGCCGCGAGTATGTGGCGAACACTTTGCGCATATTGGCGTTACCCGATGAAATATTGACGGCTTTGGAAGAGGGCAGGATCTCCGAAGGGCACACGCGACCTCTTTTGATGTTGGCCGAGAAGCCCGAAGAACAGCTTGTCCTGTTCAAGGAAATTTTGACCAAGAAATTGTCCGTGCGCGACGCGGAGGCGGCTTCGAGGAGGGTGGCAACGGACAGGGTTAGGAACCGCGAAAAATACCTTGATCCGGCCGTGCTTGAGATCGAAAAGAAGTTAAATGAGGCGTTGGGCACGCGCGTCAAAGTCGACCGAACCAACGAAACCGGCGGCACAATCAAGATTGACTTCTTTTCTACTGACGATCTGCGTGCTTTGCTAGTGAAGCTCGGTGCGGAATTGAATCTTTCCGAAGCGGCCAAGGCGGACGCCGGTTTGAATTCACAATCAGATCAATCCGCAATAGCTTCATCCGGCAATGTCGCCGTTGACGACCGCTCTCCTCAAGAGGTTGAAAAAGAGGAAAACGAGGATATTTACTCTCTCAAAAATTTCAGCGTCTAGTTCCCGCGATTATTTTTAAGCTTTCGCGGCGGCCTTTTTCTTGAATCTTCCGCGGCCTGCCGCTTTCGATTGCGCCAACAATTCCAAGGCTTGATCAAGCGTAACCTCGTATATGTCGAGAGGTGGCTTTACGGAGCGGAAATCGCCGTCACGGACGACATAGGGACCGAAGCGACCTATCGAAGCGGTAATTTCTTTGTTCGTTTTCGGATCAGTACCAAGAATTTTAGGCAGGCTCAAATACTTCATCGCATCGGCGACAGTAACTTTCGAAGGATCAGTGGTTCTCGGGATTGAGGCTCTTCGTGGTTTGATAACACCGCGCTCTCTCGGCGACAACAGCTCCTCCGTCTCGTCGCGAGCTCCTCGCGGAGGACTGTTCTCGCCTGCGAGCGCGGCTAACGCTCTTACTGTTTTTTTTGACTTTGTTTTCTTGACTTGTTCACCCAACTGCACATACGGTCCGAAACGACCGTTCAAGACGAAGATCGGTAAGCCAGTCGCGGGGTCGGTGCCAATCGGTTCGTCCTTCTTGAATTCCATGCCGTCGAGCGTGAGCGCGCCATCACAATCGGGGTATTTGGTACAAGACAAGAATTTGCCATTCTTGCCGAGTTTTATCTCCATCGGCGACGATCCGCACTTGGGACATTTGAATTTTGGATCCGCTTCGCCGAGGTTGGTCAGTTTGTCTATCTTCTCCTTTGACTTTACTTCTTTGTGGAACGGTCCGTAGAAGTCCGTCAAAGTCTTCAGATAGGTGCGCTCGCCGTTGGCGATTTCGTCCAACTCGTTCTCCATCTCCGCCGTGAAGTCGTCACCGATGTAAGTGGGGAAGTTTTCTTCCAGGAATGAGGAAACCACCTCGCCTGTGTCGGTCGGCTTGAGCGATCGGCCTTCTTTCCCCACATACCCGCGATCCTCAATCGTCTTGCATATCGAAGCATAAGTCGACGGCCGTCCGATGCCGCGCTTCTCCAATTCTTTGATCAGTCCCGCCTCAGTGTACCTTGAAGGCGGCTGCGTCTGTTTTTCTTGTGAATCAATCGAGATCAATTTCAACGCCTCACTTTTCTCGCATTTCGGTAAATTAACTTCCTCTCCATTTGATTCCGGATCTGCTTTGAGCCATCCGTCAAATAAAATCCTTGAACCCGTCGCTTCGAAATTCGGAATAGTCGAAGTCGTATAGGTAGCCGCGTGGGCCCCCCCCCCCCGCCCGGGGGCGCCCCCCCAACCCCGGGGGGGGTGGGGGGGGCGCGCCCGGGGGGGGGGGGCGCGGGGGGGGGGGGGG
>CAYHFU010000021.1:6206-7545 GCA_964355985.1 uncultured Candidatus Saccharibacteria bacterium
GGCCCCCTACCTGGGGGGTGTTTTTGGCGCGCTATGCGTTGGTGGGGGGGGCGACTGCGGCGGCGCTAACCACATTCGCAATAATTTTTGTTTTCGCCAACCTCGCGTCCGCCATCTGCGACGCCACCGTCCTCTGCCAAATAAGCCTGTAGAGTCGTTTCTGCTCATCTGTCGCACCCGCGGTCAATTTACTGAAATGCGTCGGCCGTATCGCCTCATGCGCCTCCTGCGCGTTCTTCGACTTGGTCGCGTACGCTCTCAACTGCAAATAATTCTTGCCATACTCTTTTTCAACCAAAGGAGCGATCTGCCCGAGCGCTTGCTTACTCAAGGTCGTCGAATCAGTTCTCATGTAGGTGATGTGTCCGGCTTCGTACAACTTTTGCGCTATGCCCATTGTTCTTGAAGGGGAGAAACCGAGACGCGAGCTAGCCGCTTGTTGCAAAGTCGAGGTGATGAACGGTGCGCGCGGCGATCTTTTTTGTTCGGATTCCTCTATGTCAATAATCTGCCATTCTTCCTTCTTTGCAACTTCGATAATTCGCTCGACCTCCACTTTGTCTCTTGGTTCAACAGAACAAGTAAGTCCGAGATCTTCATTCTTGGCGGTCTTCCAATTGCCGGCGATCACCCAATAAGTTTCCGGTTTGAAGGCGCGGATTTCGCGTTCGCGTTCCATGATTATTCGCAGGGCGGGGGATTGGACGCGGCCGGCAGAGAGGCCATAGCGCACCTTCTTCCAAATCAATCCTGAAAGGTCGTAACCAACGATGCGATCCAATACTCGACGGGCTTCCTGGGCTTCTTTGAGGTTCTCGTCAATTGGTCGAGGGTTCTTCAAGGCCTCCTCGACGGCTTCTTTCGTGACTTCGTGATAGGTGATTCTTTTAATATTTTTTTTATCTATGTCTCCGCCAATTTTCTTATTACTCAATAATTCTTTCAAATGCCACGAAATGGCTTCACCTTCTCTGTCAGGATCGGTCGCAAGTAATATTTCATCCGCTTTCTCGGCCTCTTTGCGGATCTCGTCAATTATAAGTTGCTTCTTGGGGACGATCTCATAATGAGGAATGAAACCACCTTCGATGTCAACGGCTTTCTTGTTTGACTTGGGCAGATCGCGCACATGGCCGACGGAAGCGCGCACGACAAAATCGCTCCCGAGATATTTCGAAATGGTCTTGGCCTTGGAAGGGGATTCGACGATCAAAAGTTTCATGACTGGAAGTATGGCACGAATGAATTGCCGAAGTCAAAAAAGTCTGGTAAATTACTCTTACCCGCCCATAGCTCAGCTGGTAGAGCAGATCCCTCTTAAGGATAAGGTCGTAGGTTC
>CAYHFU010000022.1:0-7326 GCA_964355985.1 uncultured Candidatus Saccharibacteria bacterium
GCGGCGTACAATTCAGGGACACAAGGTTAGTGTACAAAGAAAAGGGGGAACAACAGTTATATTCTTCGTGTCGCTTTTTAATAGGGAAATCAATAAAAAGCATGAATAAAAAATCAACCATTCTGTGTATTATCGTGTCTATTGCAATCTTGGGTTTTATATTTTATTGGTTTCAGTTTCGTCCAAGCACGATAAGTAGGGCATGCTATTCAGAGGCATTATCGGACATTGAAGGCACAAGCGACCACTTTGAACAGGGTATTATTGCAGCTAAATACTCACCGGAATTAAGGAAAGAGTTCATTGATTCAAAGTATGAAGAATGCTTGAAGAGAAAAGGTATATTTTAAGAACCATGATGTGGTATCTTCGTGACTCGAATCATTCGGTCTAAGATCTGACCTCCTAAAGTATCTCAGATTAGAACCCAAACTGTCCAAGTAATCCCTATCCCAAAAATGATCACGGCATTCTCTTGGTAACTGAATTATCCACAAAAGATATTTAACAAGTAGAATTACGAATGCGATAATTACTACATGATTCGAGAAAGTTGGTTTAAACTTGCAATAATCATCTTAGCAATCCTTTTTACATAGAAATGATAAGTTCATTTAAAAATAACTGGTTCAAGATAGCCATAATAATTCTGATAATTTGGTTTCTAGTTATTCTTTCCGGTCTAACCTTTAGTGAAAATCTATCAATCGATGTATGCTTGAAAGAAGCTTCGAGTCTGCCCCCAATCTCACCAAAACATTGTTGGTAGCGTCATTTGAGATGTAAATTTTTCGTCGCCTTCCAAGGTAGACTGAGCTCTTGAGCCGCCTTTCCGGCGGTTTCTTGTTAACAACCGAGTCTTTGTAATTCTAAATTTTACTTTAAACTACTTTAAACTACTTTAAATCATCGAAAAGACTTGCGGATGGAGACGGTTTGAGATTTTCCACAGGTTCCTTTTTTGGCGTAGATAATCCGAATCTATCGTGTAAGACATATTTTGCGCGCGGATCATGTCTTGATTTCGCCATGCGTTTCAGGATTTTTCTATTAACAAGCAAGGCGAGTATCTCATTTGTTTTTGGCCTCGAAAGCCGTATAGTTTTTTCAGCCTGAGCTGGTCTAATCTCCTTCTCACGCTCAATGACTACAAGGATTTTCTTTTCTGAATCAGAAAGAGTCTTGAGAACGGTATCAGGAAGAAAGACAGCATTTTTCAAATCCATGCCATGCTCATTTCTGGCAAAGGACACTTCGAATGCTTGACCTTGTGATATTTCCTTTATGGAAGGCTCGTCGAGACCGGAGTCAAGAGCCAAGCGAATCATTCTTTTTATGCCGGTCCCTCTTTTATCCATTAAGCCTCTGCTTAGAAGGACTTCTGCCATTACAGGATTTCGTGTTTTTGGTATAAATGATCCTTTCTCGATTTCGTTGATGGTTAGCGGTGCTACGAGTCCTCCTGGGTTTATAATCTTTAGCTCAGAAGGGGTCAAAGACATCTGAATATCTGATGTTGCATCGTGATAGTCGCGATGGACGATGGCGTTGATTATCGCCTCGCGCAGAGCCTGAATAGGAATTTCCAGTTCTTCTTTGCGTTCAAAGCCCACAACTTTCGCGGATTTCTTGAGATTTTCATTGAAGAACTTCTCGACGCTTTCGATCTGATCAAATATATTACCCTCAAATTGACCTATATATTTCCACTCATTCGGCTTATCTATATCGGTCACTTGTACCAAAATCTTTGCTTGAGGGAGAAAATGCTGCGGCTTTTTTCCGAAAAGAAGTAATCCCGCAAGCGTTAAATGAAAACCATCCTCGTTTACGGCCAAATTATTGCGTATCAGAAGATTTTCTAAATCATCATCGAATATCTGCTTGCTATCGCGTTTCTCAAAGACACTCCTGAAACGCTCCAAATTCAAATCATCAATCCCAGTCTTTTCGAGAATGGCTTTATCAAATTCAGGCTGACGTTGTTTATAAAGATCGGCAATTTCCTCGTCAGTTGCTTTGAATGTACTCGAGTTGCGACGAATATAAACAGTTCCATTGGCTTTATATGGAGGCAGTTTTCCTCTTACGCATCGAACTTCGATAATATACTTGCCGCCATCTATCGAATGGATCACAATCTTTGGAAGCAATTCTGGTTCGCATTTTCCTCTGATTTTATTCGTCAGGTTATTTTCGATGGTTTGGGGAGCCATATCTGTCCCGACGATTGTGCGAGTAGTCCCATCTTCGGAGATTCCAAACAAAAGGGTGCCGCCGCGCCCATTGAAAAATGACGAGATCACCTTTATGTCGCGGTCTCGATCCTCGTCATTCTTGAATTTTGCTCGAAACTCAAGATCGACACCCTCGAATTGTTTCAAAAATTCTTTTATTTCCATTCCAGCAATTCTGTACAATTATGAGAAATAATACAAGGACCAGTTATTCCAAGACCTCACGATTTCAAACGGCGGGTAGCCCGAAATGCCCAGAACAGTGGTTCTAATTTTATTCAATAGGGCGCACTTGACGATTTTTACAGCGGCAGATCGAACGCCAGCCACCCAGCCCCTGTGACGAGAAGAGAGATCGCCATAACCAAGAGGATCAAATAATAGTTGACGCCGTCGGTGAGAAAGGCGCGTTTGGAGACGCGTTCGACGAGGCGGACGAGGAGATCAATGAAGGCAACGAGGGCGGCCGCTTGGGTCCAGAGGCCGATGACGAGTAGGGTGCCGGCGATCGCTTCTATAACGGCGGCAATCCTCGCGTTTACGGGTGAAGAAGCGACGGGGGCGGCAAAGAGATTGCCGTTTTTATTCCTGAAAGTCCGATATGCCCAGAACAATAATACTGCGCCGAGCGTTACGCGGATGATAAAGGGGGAGAGTTGTTGGTATGACAGGAGCGAGGGGAATAGGGAGAGCATTTGATTGGTTGAAGTTGAATCTGATAATGTAGCGTTAATGATACCAAAAAAACGAGACATACGCTTGTTACTGGACAACATAAGGAGCGTGCACAATACGGGATCAATCTTTCGTACGGCCGAGACGCTGGGTATTTCAAAGATCTATTGCGTCGGTACTACCCCTGTGCCCGTCGACCGCTTCGGCAGGAAAAGAAAAGATTTCGCTAAAGTGGCGCTCGGAGTGGAGGAAATGGTCGGTTGGGAGCTTTTGGACGGGAATGGGGAGGCGGTGAGATTGATCAAGAAGTTGAAAAAAGACGGCTTCACGGTCGTTGCGCTCGAGCAGGCGGACGGGTCGGTTGATTACAAAAAGGTGAGAGTAAAAAACAAGACGCTGGTAATCGTCGGCAATGAAGTCAGTGGCGTCTCAAAAGGGCTGTTAAAACTGGCTGATAAAATCGCCGAGATTCCAATTCAAGGTAAAAAGGAATCGTTGAACGCGGCTGTAGCGGCGGGCATATTCCTCTACAGGGTTCTGGACGGTTAAGATCTCGCCGGCTCGATTGGTTCAGAGATTACTCGGTGACTTTTGGTGCTGATCGCAGTAGTGCGCGCTACGACTGCCGACGACAATCCTCCTGATCGTGCCGCCGCAACCGGGTTTGCCGCATTTGAGACCGGTCCTGCGGTAGGCGCGGTGATGTTCTTGGAATTTGCCTCTTTCTCCGAGAATGTTCCGGTAATCCGACATTGAATCGCCCCCGAGATCAATCCCTCTCGACAGGGTTTGTTTTATCGCCTTGAATAAGACACGGGTCTTCGCGGTCGGGATATTCTTTACTTGTCCGAGTGGATGAATGCCGGCACGCCACAGGACTTCGTCGGAGTAGATATTGCCTATGCCGGCGATTACTTTTTGATCCATTAAAACCTGCTTGATCTTGCCGTTCGGACGAAGCCGCAATCTATCGATAAAAACATCGAAAGTAAATTTGTTACCTAGCGGCTCAGGACCGATTTCATTCAAATGGTCCGATTGATGCGCTTCTTTCGTTGAAAGCAAAGTAACTTTTGCGAACTTCCTGGCGTCGGACAATGCGAGCCGCTTTCCATTGTCGAATGAGATGACGAAATGAATATGGCGGTTGAAAGGGTCTCTGAGGGATTCGGGGGAGATTGGGATCCATCGTACCGAGATCCGATCTCGGCGTTGAGCCATCTTTTCGCTTCGATTGAATTCATACTCGCCGTAGAGGAGATGCCCAGTCATTTTCATGTGAACCAATATTGTTTTGCCGCTGTCGAGATTCATGAGAATGTTCTTGGCTCTCCTCTCAATGGAAATGATCTTTGAACCGATGATTTCCTCCTTGAACCGAGCGAAATACTTACGGTCTTTGATATTGTCGGCGCCTTTGTGATGAACGCTGTCGTAGTCTGACCAGACATCGGCAATATTCAATCCGACAACGGCTTTTTTCAAGCCATTTACGGTCGTTTGGACTTCAGGAAGTTCAGGCATGATACAATGCTAGCATGCGTCGTCTCACAATCGCCACACTTTTGTTTGTTCTCATCGCCGTGCCTTGGCTGGTTTTCAACTATCCCGATAAGGCGCAATACTTGGTTGACGCGATATCGAGCGTCGGCAATCAATTGGCGGCGGTCGTCATGCACAAACCCAAGACTGTGGCGGGACTGCAATCGAAATACAACATCGCGGCGAAGAGAGGAACTGACAAAGTGAAAGTTCTGATCGTACCCGGCCACGAGCCGAACTACGGCGGCGCCGAATTCGGCAAGCTAAAGGAAAGGGACATGACGGTGGAGTTGGCGGAGAACTTGGCGCAGATATTGCGCAATAATGGCCGGTATGAAGTATTCGTGACGCGTAGCGCCGATTCGTGGTCTCCGGAATTCAAGGAATATTTCGAGAACGAATGGCAGAACATCACGGATTGGCAAAAGTCTTACAAGCGAGAATTCGTGAACTTGACCAGGATAACCGGCGCGAAGCCGATGAAGCCGGTCGTGTATCACAACGCCGTGCCGGAAAGGGTGGCGCTCCGACTTTATGGTATTACCAAATGGGCGAACGCGAATGAAGTGGACATTGTGATCCATGTCCACTTCAACGATTATCCGGGTCATCCGGCGAATCGTCCGGGTAAATACGCAGGGTTCGCCATTTACACGCCCGAACAGCTGTATGCCAACTCGACGACGACTCGAACGATTGCAGAGTCAGTCTTCCGCCGCTTGGCCAAGTATAACCCAGTGTCTGATTTCGGGCCGGAGTCGGACGGCATCGTCGAAGAACCTGATCTTATAGCGGTTGGAGCGTACAACACGGCTGACGCGGCGAGCATGCTCGTTGAGTACGGATATATCTATGAGCCGCAGTTTACAAATGACGATACGAGAGATCTGGCGCTAAAGGATTTAGCTTTTCAAACTTATTTGGGACTTCAGGATTTCTTTGGGGTCGGCAACGACCATGGTTTGGCTTATGACACGCTCTTGCTGCCCTATAACTGGCAAAAGGAACTTACGAAAGGGAACAGGCAGGACAAAGACATATTCGTTTTGCAGACGGCGTTTGCTTTCGGGGGACTATACCCACCGGAAAACAAGAGCAGGAATGATTGTCCGCGCACAGGGACTTTCGGCGCGTGCACAAGGGCGGCACTCGACGCTTTCCAGAAGCGCAATGGTATTGACGACGAAAAGGGGGAGGTTGGGCAAGGGACTTTGAAGGCGCTGAACAGGGAGTATGGAGGGAGAGTGTTCTAATGTCCCAATTCTTCCCTAACGACGACCCTGTCGTCCCAAGGAGATGATTTTCCGCCGACAACGATTGATTGTTCCGCACCCTTGCCGGTAATGAGGACAATGTCGCATGGATTAGCCAGGGACAATGCTTTCTTGATCCCCAGTCTCCTGTCTTCAATAACGAATAAATCTTTATCCCGGACTCTTCCGAACCTCTCGGCGGAGACGGCAATATCCTCTAGGATTTGTCTTGGATCGTCGTCGTACGGATCCACATTGCTCACGATCATGAAATCAGCCATCTTGGCCGCGAGCTCGCCCATTACCGGTCTTTTAACTTTGTCTCGACCGCCGCCTTCCGCCCCCAGCAATATTATTATTTTGCAGCCGTTTTTCCTCATGGCGTTCGCCGTACGCAGAACATTGGTCATACTCTCTCGTTCATGGGCGTAATCGACCAAAACGGTAAAGTCTTGACCTCCATTGATCGACTCCATTCGTCCGGGGATAATCTTGAGTTCACGAAACCCTCTCGCGATCGAATCGTCATCAATCCCAGCAACATGACTGATGATGACGGCGGGCAGGGCGTTGTATACGTTAAATTTTCCCAAGATCCCGATTTTGAAATTCACCCCCGCTACCCCGAAACTTACCCCGTCATCCGTCTCTTGAATATCGTCCGCGACCCAGTCCGCCTTGTTTTTTACGGCAAAAGTGATCTTTCTGTCGGCGTCGAAGTTCAAGAAATAATCGGCATGTTCACTGTCGTTGTTCGCGATAATGATTTTTTCGATTCTCTTGCCGTCTATAATTTTTTTACGCGAAGAAAGAACCTCAAACATTCGCGTCTTCATCCGTTTGTATTTCTCAAAACTTCCGCCGTGAGAATTCAAGTGTTCCGGCGATAAATTGGTAAATACCGCAATGTCATAATAAATCCCGACATGCCTGTACTGCTTTATCCCTTCCGAAGTCGTCTCGACGACGCAGTACTTGCAACCGTCCTTTACCATCTGCGCTAAAAGTCTTTGGATCGTGAAGCGGCCGGGCATCGTCATGTGGTATTTGTTCAGAGATTCCTTCTCACCGATTCTAATATTGGCGGTGCTGATGATGCCGGTTTTGCATCCACCTGCCGTGAGACAAGACCAGATGAAATTTGCGGTTGAAGTTTTGCCCTTCGTGCCGGTAACCCCTATGACGATCATCTTCCTTGAAGGGAACCGGTACCAGAATGCCGCGAGGAAAGACAGCGACCGATGATAAGCCGGCTGGAAAAAGCGAAACAGTTTCGGGGGAACGAGTTTGCGGATTTTTCCCAGTATGTTTTCGGTCATGCGGTTAACCGTTAGAATAGCGCAAAAGCGTGATTATATCCACGAAAGCGTGTTATGATGAAAACAAATATTATTCATATGTACAGGAAAACATTCATCGAAATAAACGCGGAAAATCTCAAATATAATGTTGAAACTCTGGTTAAAAACTATCCGGATTACAAATATTACATCGGCGCAGTCAAAGGAAACGCTTACGGTCACGGATGGAAGGTTGTGAAAAGTTTGATTGACGCAGGAATAAATTACCTCGCGGTTTCGACCTTGGAAGAAGCGTTAAGCGTCATGAACGAGGGAATA
>CAYHFU010000023.1:0-7251 GCA_964355985.1 uncultured Candidatus Saccharibacteria bacterium
GTTTACCGCCAAATATGAAAGGGCACCGGGCTTACCAGCCGGTCAATCGTATGATGCCGCAAACTTGCTCTTCTCGCTACTTGAGAAAAATATAGATCGTGATGACATTTTGGAATTAATGAAAGAGTTTTCTTCGTACAATGGAGTTTCTGGAGAACTTACAATTCTGCCAGATGGACGACCATCTCTTCCAACGGCGTTGTTTGAGTTAAAGGAAGGAAAAGTTGTGAGAATTGGTGAACTGAAATGACTCCCGAACTCCTCCTCTCCACCACCAACCTCCGCGTACACTACGGCGGAGTCAAAGCTCTTGACGGAGTTTCCGTCTCGATAGACGAAGGCGAGGTGGTGGCGCTCATGGGGCCGAACGGGGCGGGGAAGTCTACGATATTGAAAGCGATATTCGGACTGGCGCCGATAGAGTCGGGGACGGTCGCGTGGGAGGGACATCCGTTTCACCCCGTGTCGCACGAGACCGTGAGGAGGGGAATAGCATTTGTGCCACAGGGCAGGAGAGTGTTCAGGCATTTGAGCGTGTACGAAAATATCGAGATTGGCGGCTGGGGCATAGCGAGCGCGCGGGAGCGCAAGGAGAAGATGGAGAACACACTCGACCTCTTCCCGGCCCTGCGTGCAAAACTAAAAGCCAAGTCCGGCACGCTCTCCGGCGGACAACAGCAGATGCTCGCTATCGCGCGAGGACTGATGACTGATCCCAAAGTGCTCCTTCTCGATGAGCCGTCTCTGGGGTTGGCGCCGAAGATAGTCAAAGAAGTGTTCGCCAAGATAAAGGAGATAAACGAACGGCGCAAGACGGCCATCATGGTCGTGGAGCACAACCTGAAATCATTATTGGAAATTACCGGTAGGGCGTATGTGCTCGATAAGGGAAAGGTTTACGCGGAAGGGAAGCCGGCCGATATCATCAAAGATGGAGTGTTGGAGAAGGTGTTTTTGAGCAAGTGAAAATGTTATAATCTCACCATGAAAAAGACATTACTCTCCGGCGTAAAGCCTACCGGTCGGCCACACATAGGTAACTATTTTGGGGCAATGAGACAATTCACGGAGCTCCTCAATTCGGGAGACTACGAGTGTTATTTCTTCATAGCCGACTATCACGCGCTGAATTTCATTCAAGACAAGGAAGGGATGAAGAGGAACACGCTTGACCTCGCCATTGACTATCTTGCCATTGGACTCGACCCGAAGAAGGCGACCATATTCAAGCAAAGCGATATCTCCGCGCACACGGAGCTCGCTTGGATCTTCGACACTATCGTCACCATGCCTTACCTCATGCGCGCGCACGCATACAAAGACGCCGCGGCGAAGGATAAGGAGATCAATGTCGGTACTTTCAACTATCCCGTGCTCATGGCCGCCGATATCTTGCTTTACGGCGCCGACGCCGTACCTGTTGGCCAAGATCAAAAACAGCATGTCGAATACGCGCGCGACATCGCTCTCAAGTTCAACAATATCTTTGGCGGGCCAAAGGACGCAGACGGCAATCCTAAAAATCAGATTTTCAAACTGCCCGAGCCGCTAATCCTCGAAAGTGTCGCCACGGTGCCGGGAATTGACGGCAGAAAAATGTCGAAGAGTTACGGCAATGACATTCCATTATTCGCCTCGAGAGATGAAATTACAAAGGCGGTAATGGCAATCGTCACTAATTCTGGTTCTGAAATTCCCAAGAATGTCCATGCTATTCACAAGCTATTTAAGTCCGAGGGTGAATTGAAGACTCTCTACGAAACAAACAATGGCAAATACAAAGTCTTAAAGGAAGCGCTGATTGAAGACATTGATATTTTCGCAAAGCCGCTTAGGGAGAGGCGCGCCGAATTGGCGAATGATGAAAGCGCCGTGTTGAAAGTGTTGAGTGATGGAAGCGACAAGGCGCGCGAGAGGGCAGATGCGAAATTGTTGCAGGCAAAGAAAGCAGTTGGCGTCTTATGAGTTTCGTCGTAAAAACAAACGCATTCGAAGGTCCGCTCGACCTTCTTTTGGAACTGATCGAAAAGCGCAAACTTTTCATCAGCGACATTTCGCTCGCGCAAGTCACCGACGACTTCATCGCGCATATAAAAAGTTTCGGCGATTTGCCAATGGGCGAATCCTCGCATTTTATATTGGTTGCGTCCACTCTGCTTCTCATCAAGTCAAAATCATTGTTGCCCGGATTGAACCTCACCGAAGAGGAACAAGGCGACATTCACGATCTCGAGACGCGACTCAAGATCTACCAGCGGATAAAAGAAGCGAGCAAGCATGTGCAAAAACTTTTCGGCGGCGACATGATATTCCCGCAGTCTCAATCAAGACGAATCGACCCCGTCTTTGCGCCCGACCCGGAATTCACTATCGAAAAAGCGCTGTTCTCCTTGCGAGACCTCATCAACCGTCTCCCTAAGAAAGAATCCTTGCCCAAGACCGTCGTCAAGAAAGTCGTCAGTCTTGAAGACATGATCAACACGCTCACGACGCGCATAACCAAGCATTTGCGCATGAGCTTCAAGGACTTCGCCGGCGAACACAAAGGCAATCGCGTCAATGTCGTCGTCAGTTTCCTGGCCATGCTTGAGCTCGTAAAGCAAGGAATTCTCCATGTCTCTCAAGAATCGACTTTTGGCGACATTCACATGGAGACGAAAGAAGTGGGAGTGCCGACATATTGAAAATCCCCCGTCTCTCTTCGGTTAGTTCCCTTCTTGAAAATATGGATATACATGGCGAGCGTGCGAAGGGCGTGGGGTTTTGATATAATGGTGCCGGCTTGATATGAAGTGATGAATCTGTCAAATCAATTACAACCACTCGCGCATCACGCATATTACATCGTCGGCAATCATTTGACAGCAAAAGAGATTGTCGTAACTCTCGCGCACCTGCATAACATAGAAGCAAGAGGGAATCCGGACTTTCATGAAAGCAAACACGAGACTTTTACGATTGACGACGCAAGAAATCTGAAAGGGACGGCGGAGACGAGGCCAGTCTACGAAGGTAGCAAAAAGATTTTCGTATTGACATTGAACGGAATAACGGTCGAAGCACAAAATGCACTGTTGAAATTGCTAGAAGAGCCGGCGGAGTACGCGCACTTCTTTTTGATCATTCCTTCGGCGCATCTGCTTTTGCCCACGGTCAAATCGAGGCTGTGTTTTATTGATACGGGATTCGCGGCGGGCACTTCCTCGGGCGGCGGGAGGGTTGGCGACGGCAATGGCGCAAGCATTAACGCCGATACGAGGAAAGAGATTGAGACATTGCTCAAATCAAGTCACGCCAAACGGCTGGAATTAGTGAAGAAGCTGGTTGACGATATTTCAAAGGAAAAGAAAACCAAGCGGGACGCGGTTGAATTGTTGGACGCGCTTGAAGCGTACATATATGAAAGCAAAGGGGTAAAGGTAGGCGGTGAGGCGTTGCGCGCGATTGACGCGGCCAAGAAGTACGCGAACGACAGGGCGCCGTCGATAAAGATGTTGCTCGAGTATGCTATACTGTCGGTGTAACGGTTAAAAAATAAAGAACATGTCGTACGATTTCAGTAATTTCAAAAAGCAATTGACTGCAGCCGAAAATTGGTTGAAAAAAGAGTTTCAGCAAATAAGAACCGGGCAGGCGAATCCGTCTATCTTAGACGCGGTGCGAGTGGAAATCTACGGCGCGCCGATGGCCTTGAAGGAAGTGGCGAGCGTAACGATCGAAGGGGCGAGGACTTTGCGTGTGGCGCCTTGGGACAAGAGTCAAATAAAAGAAATCGAAAAGGCGGTGATGGTGGCGAACTTGGGACTTTCGGTGGTCGTGGACGGCGAGGGGCTCAGGGTGAACTTCCCGGAATTGACGGCGGACAGGCGCAAGGAGATAGCGAAGGCGGCGAAGGAAAAATTGGAAGAGGCGAAAAAGCATGTGAGGGGGCACAGGGATACGGCCGTGAAGGATTTGCAGGCGAAAGAGAAAGAGGGGGGGATGGGGAAAGATGACGCTTTCAGGTACAAGGGGGAGGCGCAGAAGTTGGTGGATGAAGCGAACAAGCGGCTGGAGGAGGCGTACGCGAAAAAAGAGCGCGAAATTGTCGGATGACAATAATCATATTTGTTATAGTCCTAGCGGTACTTATATTCGTGCATGAATTGGGGCATTTTTTGGCGGCGAGGGCGTGCGGGGTGAGGGTGGATAAGTTTAAGATTGGTTTTGGGCCGAAGATTTTCGCATGGAAAAATGGGGAGACGGAGTACGGTGTGAACGCGGTACCATTTGGCGGGTATGTGAAGATATTTGGCGAGGATCCGAACGCGGAGTCAACGGAGGGCCCTGATTCAAAGCGGAGTTTCGTGAACAAGCCGCGGTGGCAGCAAGCGATCGTGCTTTTCGCGGGGGTGTTCTTCAACTTTTTGTTCGCATGGCTTTTGTACTCGGTGATATTCACGGCCGGCACGACGGTGGCGACGGACGGATTTGAAAAATACGCGGATAGATTTGGCGATCAACGAATCATGATTACTTATTTGGAACCAGGTTCGCCGGCGGAGAGGGCGGGATTGGAGGTTAGAGATACGATCCAAAATATTGGCGGTAACGAAGCAGTGTCTGGTTCGGAAGCGCCGCTCAAAATTGAAACCGTACAAGAGGTCATAAATTCATCCGGAGCGAATCCTGTTGAATTGGAATACTTGCGCAACGGCGATCCAAATACGACAGAGATTATTCCGGCTCAAGGCATCGTAGAAAATAAATACGCCATAGGCATAGCGATGCAAAATACCGCCAATTTGAAACTTCCCGTATTCATGGCCATATATGAGGGCGCGCATTACACGGTAGTATTGACGAAAGAAACCGCTATCGCTCTCTACGGTTTTGTCGCGAACATATTCAAGGGCCAAGCGGACTTTTCCGATGTGGCGGGACCGATAGGGATCGTTGGGATTGTCGGCAATGCGGCGGAATTGGGCTTCACATATCTGTTGATGATTATGGCTATAATTTCGATAAACCTGGGGATAATCAACCTAATCCCATTCCCAGCCTTGGATGGCGGTCGCATTTTGTTCGTGGCGATCGAAGGAGTCGTTCGTCGTCGCATTCCCGTAAAATTCTTCAATATAGTAAATACCGTCGGCTTTGCGCTCCTCATGGCGCTCATGGTTGCGGTGACTTACAAGGATGTTTTGAAATTGGTCAAATAGACGAGATTTTTGTATCATGTTAACCAATGAAACAATCTGAACTCTTTACGAAAACGCGGCGGGAAGCGCCCAAGGACGAGGTTGCCAAGAACGCGCAACTCCTGATTCGCGCAGGATTCATCCACAAAGAGATGGCTGGAGTCTATTCGTATCTGCCTCTGGGACTTCGAGTTCTTAATAAGATTGTCAATGTTATCCGCGAGGAGATGAATTCGATAGGCGGACAAGAGATTTTACTGACTGCTCTGCAAAACAAAGAACTTTGGCAGACGAGTGATCGTTGGGATGACGAAAAATTGGACATTTGGTTCAAGACTTCTTTGAAAAACGGCGGTGAATTGGGCTTGGGCTTCACACACGAGGAACCGTTGACAGCTTTGATGAAAGACCACATCCGCTCTTTCCGTGATCTGCCGAAAGCCGTTTATCAATTTCAAACCAAGTTCAGAAATGAACCGCGCGCGAAATCAGGCCTGATGCGCGGTCGTGAGTTTCTCATGAAGGATCTCTACTCATTCAATACGGATGAAAAGTCACACGCGGAATTTTACGAGAAAGCGAAGCAGGCCTATATTCGAATATTTGATCGATTGGGAATTGGCAACGAAACATTCGTGACCTTTGCTTCCGGCGGCTCATTCTCGAAATACTCTCATGAATTTCAAACGATTACCGATGCGGGCGAAGATACCATTTATGTCCACGATGGCAAGAGGATCGCCGTTAACAGGGAAGTGTTGAATGACGAGGTGTTGAAAGACCTAGGTTTACTGAGGTCGGACCTCAGTGAAAAGAAAGCGGTAGAAGTCGGCAACATCTTTAATCTTGGCACGCGATTCTCGGAAGCGCTTGGACTCCATTATAAGGACGAAGAAGGGAAGTCAAAGCCCGTCGTTATGGGCAGTTACGGCATAGGTCCCGGGCGCGTAATGGGCACGATCGTTGAGTTGTGCGCGGATGACAAAGGACTCGTGTGGCCGGAAGCGATTGCGCCGTTCGCCATGCATCTCGTCGCCCTCTTTGACGAATCGGGAAAAGTGAAGAAGGCGGCCGACGATCTGTACGACAAACTTACCAAGAATGGAATCGAAGTCCTCTACGACGACCGTGAATGTAGTGCGGG
This sequence comes from uncultured Candidatus Saccharibacteria bacterium, assembly GCA_964355985.1. Classification (GTDB taxonomy): domain Bacteria; phylum Patescibacteriota; class Minisyncoccia; order Phycocordibacterales; family PALSA-1337; genus C7867-002. Next base: position 6,325 of record CAYHFU010000023.1, read on the forward strand.
CGAAAAATTCGGGGACGCGGATCTCATCGGTATTCCGAGGAGGGTGGTGGTGAGCGAGAAAACTCTTGAAAAGGATGCGGTGGAAATTAAGGACAGGGTGACGGATGAGATTGATGTTGTTCCGTTAAAAAAGTTACTTGATTAAATTTCGCATTCGTATATACTGTGAAGCATATGTCAGACATGTTCAAAAACTCAGCTTCAGTTCGTCTTTTCAGAAAAAGGCCGTCATTCGTTGACGGAATGGCCTCTCTTATTGAGAGATCCCCAAACATTCATCGTTATAATGTTGATGATACGGAAAATGAAGCCGATGCAAAATCATTGTCGGCTGATTGGTATGCCATAGGAGAAGATTTGTGGAACGCGATTAAAGATTATGGATACCAAGGAAAACAGTTTAAAACCGCATAACCAAGAAAACCATCTGGTCAATGTGAGAAAGTCGGAAGTGTTTTGCGGCCCCGTGCCTCATCCGGAGATTTTGGAGCGTTACGAAAAAGTCTATCCCGGTGCCGCCAAGATGATTTTTGAAGAATGGGACGGCCAAGTTCACCACAGACAGTCTTTGGAAAAAAGCGTCATCCGGACTGACAATGTAAAGTCAATTCTTGGAGTCGTCTTTGGATTTTTGATTGATCTTGCGGCGATAGTCGGCGGCATCTATTCCGCGACAGAGGGACTGATTACCTTCGGAATAGTTCTGGTACTCGCCGGTGTGACCTTATTGATAACGACTTTCTTGGTCAACCGCCGTGGCAATGGAAAAGCGGAAGAAAACGAAAATAGAAAAGCCGCACCACTTGCGTAGTGTGGCTGTGTGCCGTTCCCGATAGCGTGACTCATGCGTAAGCCAAAAACAAGAACCTTAACCCTCAAGTTCTAGTCTGAATCACTACACCCTTTAAACACTTCCCGCGGCGTTGA
>CAYHFU010000024.1:0-4759 GCA_964355985.1 uncultured Candidatus Saccharibacteria bacterium
TCATCACCAAAAAGGAGAGATATTCAGGGCCGAGATCCACATTGTCGGCGCGGAAAAAATCTCTACGCCGTTGCCGAAAAAGCCGATCTCTACGCCGCCATTGACGGCGTACGCGACGAGATATTGCGCGAGCTCAAAAACCAAAAAGAAAAACGCATCTCCTTTATCCGTCGCGGCGGCGCCAGGGTCAAAGCGATGTTAAAGGGTTTGTGGCCGTGGGGAGGAAAAGTTAAAATATAGTTATGCAGAAAGAATCTTTCTTCAGCTTGGCGGCCATGAAGCAGCCGGTCAACCAGTGGATCTGCGTCGCTTTTCTGGGTGTGTGGTGTTTTTGGGTCGTGCTCTACTATTTCGTCGACAAAACGCAAGCGATAGGCAACGCCTATTACGGTTCGGCCGCGGTCAGCGCCTTCCGTTGAAATCCTCCCAAGAAATTTCCCTCCGTCCCTCGGGGATGACTTTTTCTATTGCCAGTTTTCCGTCCTTGAATGAGGCGCCGGTTATCTTGACGCGTATTTGTTTGCCGTTTCTCTCCGCGAAGAAATAAGCTTGCGGCCATTCATGGTACGCTTGGGTTTTGCGGAAATTCAAATAGGGGTCGTCGTTAAAATCGATCAGCCCGTCTTCTTTGGTGATTTTTTTGGTATAAGTGGCGGCAGAATGATCTTGTTCGCGCTCCTCAATTTTGCCCGCAATCCATTCCGGCAATATCTTTGCCAATAATTTGCCGCCGACTTTGGCCATGGTCTCTTCGAATTTCTCGTAAGCCGGCCACTCATTCACGGTCACTTTCTCCTGCGCGACGATCGGTCCGTGATCCATTCGCTCATCAATTCTCATAATAGTAACGCCCGTTTCTTTGGCGTCGTCCAAGATTGCCGATTGCAAAGGAGAGGCGCCGCGGTATTTCGGCAGGAGGGATGGGTGTATGTTGAGCGTCTTGTATTTTGGCAGATTGATAATAGTACCCGGAATGATCTTACCGTAAGAAGCGACGACGAAGACCTCGCAACCTTCTTTTGCCAATCCATCACGGAACAAATCGTCCAATTTCATCGGATCGAATGCTTTTATATTTCTCTTTTGTGCCCACAGTTTCACTTCCGTCGGCGTCATGACCAATTTTCTGCCCTTTGGTTTGTCTGGAGTGGTGACGACGCAAATAGGAATAAACCCGTGAAGTTCCAATTCATCGAGTACAATCACGGAAAACTTTGAAGATCCGAAAAAGGCGAATTTAATCATGCTTTACTTTGCAATTCTTTTATTTCCTCTTCCGTCATCTCCCACACATCTTTTGTCTTGTCGGTAAATAATACTCCTTCCAGATGATCGCACTCGTGCTGGAATATTTGCGCCAGAAGTCCCGACGCGCCGCGCTTTACGACCACGCCGTTTTCGTCGTACGCCGTTATAGATGCCTTGCTCGCGCGCTTGACCCGACCGTAGAGCCACCTAACCGATAGGCAACCTTCCTCCATGTCACGCCTGTCTTTGGAAAGTTTGGTGATCTTGGGATTTATGAAAATCATGTCATCGTCGTCACCCTTGAATTTTTTGTCCGCCTTTTTCAAGAGTTCTCTGTTCACGACGAATATTCGCAATGGCTCTCCCACTTGAGGCGCCGCAATCGCCACGCCGTCTTTTTGCGAGTGCACGGCGGTTTTCATTTTGTTTATTATTGCTTGAATGTGATCGGAGCCGATTTCACCGGTCGGCACTTCCTTGGCTTTGCGGCGCAATACGGGATTGTCGCGTTGCACGATGTCTGTCATGGGGAAACTGTACTATGATTTTGTCACGATGACAAGCGGTCGTGAAAAGCCGCAGTCATTTCCGTCGAGGTTGTGCCTAAATCGAGACAACCTATTGCTTACCTCGCGGGAAAATTACAACCTCGACGGAAATGATTGCTGCTTCTCGCAGTCGTGAGAAATGAGAACGCATTTTCAGTAAATCTCGGATGCCACGATGGTATGCTGGAGTCGTGTGAGCCACGCGAGATTTACTGAAAATGCGTTCTCATTTCTCACGACTGCAGTCTCACAACAAACTTTCAGGATCCACTTTCACAGAGATGCCGGGCGGCAGGGCGCGCAGTTTCGCGACGAGCGCCGCGTCCGGCCAGCGGTTTTGTTCGATCCGGACGAGGCCGTGAATGATGGAATTGCCTCGGATGGTCGAGGTGAAAGCGGGGAACACTTCAAGGTCGTACGGATCGATGGTTTTCTTCACCTCCACCATCGCGCGGACGATCGAATCCTTTTTGCCTTCAATCGTGATCTTGATGAGCGTTTTGTACGGCGGATAGTCGAAGCGTTTGCGATCCTCGAGGGTTTGCCTGTAAAAATCGGATAGGTTGCCCTTGAGTCCGTACGCGAAAACTTTTTCGTCGGCGCGGCGCGTCTGCACCAAGATCGTTCTCTCCGCAATCGTTCTTAATCGAACCAAAAGATATGTTATTTTTTCCGGGATTCGGAAGTCCGGCAGGGCGAAAAGGGAGTCGAGAGAAGCGATAGCCACATGTTCAATCTTGTCCGGCAGGTGTGCCACGGCGAGTTCGGTGCCGACAAGCACGCTCCCCGGTTTGACCTTGAATTTTTCCATGACGGCCGCGACTTCTTTTTCGTTTTTCGTATCGTCGGCATCGATTTTGAAGGTATCGATCTCCGGAAACCGATCGCGGATCTCCTTGTATACCCGGTCAACGCCTACGCCGAGGGGAGTCAAACGCCATCCGCCGCAATTTTTGCAAGTTTCCTCGGCGCTCCGCCGCTCGCCGCATTTATGACACATGAAAAAGTTTTTGCCGCTGACGGTCTGGGATGCCGAATCTCCGGCCGCCGGAGTCGTCGATTGATTTTTCGGCGCGTGCAGAACTACTGGTGCCGTACAGTTGTTGCAGGTCACGATCGTCTCGCAATCGTCGCATACCGTGACGGACGACATGCCCCTCCTCACCGCGAAGACAAAAAGGTGCGTATTGTCTTCGCGATTTTTCTTTATCAATTCTTCCAGTTCGTTCGATACGGTCCGAAACCAGCGATTCGCTTCTTCCGCCTTCACGCCTCTCGGTTTTTCCTTGACCATGTCAACCAATTCGTCCCCGGCGCTTGATATCGATCTCCACTTGAAAGGCGTTCCGGCGACGATTTCACCCAAGTCCAAACGGCGCAAAGTCTCAATCCTCAATATGCTGTCGGCGAGATAAACCTTTTGCCCGTTGCCGCGCGCCACTGTCTCCAACGCTCTCCGTAAATCCAGGTAAGGCACCTTCTGCGTTACCCATCCGCGTCCGTTTTCCCGCTCGATCACCACCGTTCCAACATCATTCCTCGGCAGTACCGAGAACGATCCCGTCGCGACCACCACCACAGGATGCTCCGTATTGGCAATCTTCTGCCACATATCGGTAATTTGTTTCTTGGTAAGATCGCCGTGAAGCGAGAAAATGTAATCCTCGATCCCTTTTGCCAGCGAATCTCGCAGTCTCGTCACATCCTCTATTGCGGGCAAATAAAATACCAACGACTTCTTGCGCGCGAACTCTTGTCTGATCAAACTTCGCCACGAACTCAACCTGTCCATATCATCTCCCTGTACTGCACAAGTCTCACTAGGAACATCAACCGCGCCCGTCGCCGACACCTTCCCTCCGCGAGCCAATCGCGACCCCTGCCGGGTAGGGCTCGCTCCGGGAAGTGTCGGCTCGGGCACGGCTAACGCTATTGCGATAGCCGCACTCGCAGGCGAGAGCAGTCCTCCGCGAGGAGCTTGCGACGAGACGGAGGAGCTGCTGTCGCCGAGAGAGTGCGGGCACTTCTTGCTCATTAGTGTCATCGGCGCCGCAATCTTTGCAACACTCGTCAGCAAGTTGTCGTTTACCAACGCGTCAATGACCGCCCCCGTACTCGTAGCCGCGTAGTCTGCAAGCTTCTTGCAAGACTCCATGAATGATTCCGGGAAAAATCTGATCGCCTTGACCTTGCCGAGCCTGCGTATCTAATAAGGTGCGCTCCTTATCGCCGCCTTCATCGCCTCCGACGGCCGCGATTCGGCGACGACGGCGTGAATCGTCTTTGACCGTAAAGGCACCGACACGATTGCTCCCACCGGCGGTTCCGACGCGGTAAAATATGTGAGTTTCTCTGCGACTTTTTGACGAGTCAATGGAATAACCGTTATCAGATTCATGGGTTATTTATAACACGGAAACGCCTTTGTCTAAACACGCGAAAGAAGGTACAATACTGTTTCAAATGAAAAAAAAGCAAACATTCGTCATTGATGGTCTCGGTGGAGAAAAGAGACTGAAAGGGACGGTCAAGATAGAAGGGGCGAAGAACGCAGCCTTGAAGGCGATGGCGGCGGCGGTCTTGTTCGACGGAGAAGTAACATTGACGAACATGCCGGACAATGAAGATGTCAAGACTTTAACGGAGATTATGAGAAAACTTGGTGCGAAGGTTACGAAAGATGACGGAAAAAGCGCAGGTAATCATAAAAACGACGAAGAAGAAAGTATCGTTAGAATTGATGCCAGTAATGTTGGTTCCACCGACATTGACCCGGAATTGGCGCAGAGTATGCGGGCATCGGTCACGCTTACGGGACCTTTATTGGCCAGGTTCGGCAAAGTAACTTTTCCCAAGCAGGGCGGTTGCGTGATAGGTGCGAGGCCGATCGATCTTTTCATTGAAGGGTACAAGAAGATGGGCGCGGTCGTCATTCACGAAACGAAACAGAGTCAGGCCCATGC
>CAYHFU010000024.1:4769-7234 GCA_964355985.1 uncultured Candidatus Saccharibacteria bacterium
TACACGACGCTCTTCCGATCTAAGAAAACGGTTTTTACGATATTAAAGTCGCGGAAAGATTGAGCGGTGCCGAAATATTCTTCAGCAAACAAACTGTCGGTGGCACGGAGACTCTCATGATGGCGGCGGTATTGGCGCGAGGCAAGACGACTTTGAAGAATTGCGCGATGGAGCCGGAGATAGAGTCTGTCGCGGAATGGTTGAACGAATGCGGCGCGGACATAAAGGGTGCCGGAACGACCACTATTGAAATCAACGGCACGGATGGAAAATTACTCAAATCGAAAAAACCTTACAAGACTATTCCTGACAGGATCGAGGCCTGCAGTTTCCTCATTCTCGGTGCTTTGTGCGCAAGCAATCTCACGATTGAAAATTGCGAGCCGAGACATTTGGAAGCGGTCATTAATCTCTTGAAAGATTCGGGCGTGCCGATACTGAGGTCCGACCTCAGTGGAGGGGGCAACGGTTCGATAAATATTGTCAATAATACCAAACCGAATTCTTCGTTCAAGGCGATCAAGGATTTGCGAACGCATGAATATCCGGGATTGCCGACGGATCTGCAGGCGCCATTGACGGTTTTCTTGACTCAAGTGACGGGTGAAAGTTCCGTGTTCGAAACCATATACGACGGCAGATTCAAGTATGTCGAAGAATTGCAAAAAATTGGTGCGAACATAACAGTTATGAATCCTCGGGAAATACTCATCAAAGGTCCGACCCCGTTGAGGCAAATGCCAGAAGGAGAAGAATTGTGCGCTCACGACATCCGCGCCGGGTTCGCCGTCGTCTTGGCGGCGCTTACGGGAACGGGTAAGTTTACGGTCAATAATGTTCAGTTAATAGACAGAGGGTACGAAAAACTCGAGGAAAAACTGCGGGGGTTGGGAGCAGTGGTTGAACGAATTTGAAAAGCGACGGGAAAGCCGTCATTTTTTGAGATGACAGGGTTGGATGCGCGCGCGTCAACCGTGTCCATTGTAGAACGCTAAAAATAGTGGTAAAATCCCGCCACTATGGCGGAAGACAAGAAAATAATAGTGCGCGGGGCGCGGACGCACAACCTGAAGAACATAACGGTGGAGATGCCGCGCAACAAGATGATCGCCGTTACCGGCATTTCCGGCTCCGGCAAGTCTTCGCTCGCATTCGACACAATATTTGCCGAGGGGCAGAGGAGGTATGTGGAGTCGCTTTCGGCGTACGCGCGACAATTCTTGCACAAGATGCAGAAACCCGATGTTGACGAGATCGTCGGCCTCTCACCAGCCATCGCCATTGACCAAAAGTCTCGGTCCAACAATCCGCGTTCGACCGTGGCGACCATCACCGAGATCTACGATTATTTGAGAGTATTGTTCGCGCGCGTTGGCAAGCCACATTGTCTCATCTGTAACCGACCCATCCAGCGAATTTCCAAAGAAGAAATACTCGAGACCGTATTGAAATCAGTTACAGAGAAAGCCGCACGCGCCAAGAAAATTTTTGGCGTCGACATAACTGACGCGAAAATCGCTGTTTACGCACCGGTGGTTGTCGGCAGGAAAGGTGAGTACTACCAACTTTTGTACGACTTGCTTGGCAAAGGTTACGACAAAGTGCGTGTTGACGGCAAGAGTTACCGTCTGCGCGACCAGATAATTATCGAGAAAAACAAAAAACACGACATTGATGTATTAGTAGATGAAATATTCGTGAGTGAATTCAAGGACAAAAAACAATCAGGAAATGCCCGTGAACGGCTTTCGGAATCATTGGAAAGAGCAATACAGGAAGCGGACGGTCTGATCAGAATTGCTTACCAGGGCGCCGTCGCGTCCCGAAGCTCCGCGAACATGGGTTCCGAACCCTCTTCGGAGGCGGGCGGAAACCGTACTCTGCATACCTCTTTCACCCCGCCGAGAAAAGACGAGGACGGCGGGTGTTCTACTATTCCGCCGTCCTCGATCGTGGGTGAAGGAACCCATGTTCGCGGAGCCTCAGGGCGCGACGAGGTACTGATGTCCGTAAAATTCATGTGCCCGTACGACGGGTTTTCGTATCCGGAAATAGAACCCAGACTGTTTTCGTTCAATTCACCTTATGGCGCTTGCTCCGCGTGCAACGGCCTCGGCACCGAGAGCATCTGGAGTGAAGATCCGTGCAGGACCTGCAAAGGCGCCCGGCTTCGAGAAGAAGCTCTGCAAGTCAAAATAGGAGACAAGAACATCGTAAACATAGTCGAAATGTCGATCGAGAAGGCCGCGATTCAATTCAAGGAAATGAAACTGACTGAAGCCGAAAAAGAAATCGCCAAGGTCGTACTGAAGGAAATCGAGTCGAGACTTCAATTTATGGTGAATGTCGGCATCGAATATCTGACGCTCGACAGGAGGGCGCATACGCTTTCCGGTGGCGAGGCGCAACGCATCCGGCTGGCTTCGCAACTCGGCTCCGGCTTGGTCGGCGCGCTCTATGTCTTG
>CAYHFU010000025.1:0-7219 GCA_964355985.1 uncultured Candidatus Saccharibacteria bacterium
AATTTATTAACGCCCAAAAGAGTCGCGTCGGGCACTTCGAGCAAGGCGAGCAATGTGTTGGTCAGTATGTATTCCATCCTCGCCGACCAAGCGTCCACCCAAATCTTTTTGAAAGTGCTCATCAGTCCTGATACCACCAAATGTCTCTTGTCGGGATCGACGGATTCGAGCACATTGAATGAGATTGGATGCTCAATGTCGAAAGGCGCGATGTGGATGACATCGCGAACCCTTTCCCTGGGCACATACTCCATGAGCAGGTCGGCGGTCTTGCCGTGCGGATCGATGAAACACATTCCTTCCCCTGCTTGAATGTCCTGCACGGCCATATTCTCGAGCATGGTTGACTTGCCCATGCCGGTCTTACCGATCACATAGAGGTGTTTGGTTCTGTCCTTGCCCTTGATGCCGAACTTGACCCGCTTGTTGCGGGCGTCCGTCTCGGCGAAATATGTGACTCTGTTTTCGTCCATTATTTTACTGAAGCAAGTCCTTGAATTAAGAACATAGCATGGTAGATTGACTTGAGTTTATTTTACCACACATTCATTGGGAAAAGTGTATAAAAAGAAGCCCGACACCGCGCTCCAAGCGGTGTCGGGAAAAGATTTGATGGTTTATGGCGGCGGTTCAGTGCTGATCCGTCACGCCGAGATAACGGTATTGTTGTACGCCGGCAGGGACTTCGCTTCTTTCCACAAAAGCTTGCAGCTGCTCCCTGTTGGTAAACCTGTGTCCAGTCTCCCGAAGGAAGATCTGGACGCGGCCGATTGAATTCTCTGCGACCTCAACCCTTTTTTCGGTCTCACCTTGACCGACTAATACCGTGCATTTTGCCATAACTACTTTTTTGGTTTTCTACTGCTGTTCTGTTCTTGCACGCCGCCGCTCCGATGAGCGGTTCGAGACCTCGGCGTGTGCTCCGGGAAAGTACTTTACCACTTATTCTGGATCGCGCAAGGGCGTGGAGGTGGATAACAAGGCGGTCGAAGTTCCGTATTCCGACGACGCCAAGAAGTCCTTGCGGTATACGCTCGCCGCGTTCCAGAGCATCCAACTCGTAAGTCCCGCATCGTAAGTCGCTTGCATCTGCACCTGTACCATAGCGGGAGTGTAGATCGCGCCGAGGTCAAACGCTTGGAGCCAAGGCCTGATCTTTGCCGGCGTAGAAGAAGCCGCATACGCCTTCATGGCCGCTTGGTCCATCGAATATTTGACCACTTCGTACGGTTTCGTCGCCGGCTTGGGAATGCCTATGAAGCCGTAACCGAAATGTGACGGATAAACCATCGGCGACACATAGTCGAAATACGCGAGCGCGTCTTCGAGAGTCTGCCCTATCCCCAGATCGCCCGTGGCGCTCGTCGTCAAGCCGAAGAGGTCAGCCGACAACGGCACCACCGTCTCCGCCATTTCCGCGCGCAAGTAAGCAAAGAAGTTTCTGATCACTTCGGCTTTGGGCGTCGTCGAACTCAATTCATATCGAATGTCAGTCATATCGCCGTCGGATGGAAAACGGATGTAGTCGTAGTTGATTTCGTCAAAACCAATCGCGTGCAATTCTTTGGAATAGGCGACAATATAGTCCCAGAACAGTTCCGCCGCCGGGTCTATGTAAGACAAACCATTTTTATCCCGCCAAACGGCCGAGAAATTTGAGATCCTCTTCACGGCAAGTTCCGGATGAAGTGACGAGTAATGCGGATCTTGAAAGACTGTTATCCTGGCAATAGAATAAATTCCCAGGGCATGCAATTCACGGAGAAAATCGGGCAAGTCTCTTATTTCGCAACCGTTGCCGTTCGAGCCGGCTTTCAAACTAGAGGAAGCGTAGGCCAAGGCGCCGGTGTAATCTTTCGCGTCTATGACGATCGCGTTCAATTCCGTGTCTTTGAAAAGCGGCAGTACGCGAGCACGCAATCTCTTTTCACTGGCGGTGCAAGCGGTTATGTAAATCGCTTTTACCGGCTCTGGCGTGACGATATGAGTTACGACCGGTTCAGGTGAAGTCGTCACCGTCGTCGAAGCATTTGAAGAAGCGTTTGGGAAAGAGGCCTGATCCGTCGTGGAGACACCCCAGAACAAGGCCGACAAACTACCGTAATTGATCACGCCCAGAGGCCACTTCCATGCCAACCAAGCTCCCGCGAGCAAAGAGAGGAGCGAGAGAACAATGAGTGCGGCTACTTTCGTCGCCCCTAACTTGCGCCACGGCATGTCTTTTCTCTAATTGGTCGGGTTGTCGTTGATAATGGTTCCTTCAGACCTTGAATGGGAGACAGGCGGATTTGGTTCTTTCGCGAAACCATTCTTATGTTCGGCGAAAGGCAGGGAGTCGCTTCTGACTTCCCTTTTCCCCGCCGGCAAGAAGTATGCCACGGTGACAATGAGAAATCCGAGGGCAATCGCGAATACGGTATCCAAGGAAGATGGAAAACCGAGAAAAGGCAACGCCATTATCGCGACTCCGAATATCATTAGCCACTGTCTTTTTGACATGTTGCCATTATAGCGCAAAGTGGTAGGATGATGCCAGAAAGGAGAAAGACGATCTATGAAAACAGACAAACTTCTTCCTTACTACAGAGTGGGATGGGTGCACACGGCGACCGGCGACCATTACGCCGGAGCGTTGGTAAGAGCCGATTTCTGCGGGAATGAGCTTTTCGTCGTTTTCAATCTTATGGCGACCGTGAAAGAAGGCGGCGATCCGCCGACATGGCACGCTGTAGGTAAATTACGCGCCGACTATCCGTTCAGTTTTGCCGGCTGCGTAACGCTCGAAAATGGCGGAGATCGAGTTAAAGTCCGTTCAAGGGAAGGAGACATTGTCTTCTTGTCGCGCGCGGAAAACGACCGAGCTCAAGTCCGAACGATCGTTCAGGAAGGCCTCGATCGCCTTTCTAATCAGTAACAAGGCCACTCCAATCCATGACGGAAGGTGTGGCCCCTTTTTATTTTCCGGAAACGATAATGACAAATTCTCCCTTTACTTTATCCGGATTTGACTGGAAATGATTCAAGACTTCTTCAGCTGTGCCTGAAACTACTTCTTCAAAGATTTTCGTCAGTTCACGGCAGACCGTGACGCGCGCGGACTGTAACGATCCTAAAGTTTTCATCAACCTGTGCGGCGATTCGTAAAAGACAACGGTGCGTTTGGATTCGGCGATCTCTTTGAAGAGCGTCTGCCTGCCCTTTTTGTGCGGCAAGAATCCAAGGAACAGAAAATCGGCGCAAGGGACTCCGGCGATCGCGAGCGCCGCGGTCAAAGCCGACGGACCGGGCACCGATTCGATTTTCAATTCGCCGGATCCGATTTCACCCGTCAATTCCTCCCGCACCCGTCCGACCAGTTCGGCTCCGGGATCGGAAATCCCCGGGGTGCCGGCGTCCGAGACCAAAGCTAGATTTTTACCGTCCTTCAAAAGCCCGATGATTTCCTCGACGCGCGAGAGTTTGCTGTGAGAGTGATACGAAATGGTTCGCGTCTTGATCTCGTATTTTTCCAGTAATTTGCGCGTCACGCGGGTGTCCTCGCACAATACGAGATTGGCGTTTTTCAATGTTTCAATCGCGCGAAAAGTTATGTCTCCGAGATTCCCTATTGGCGTGCTTACGATTGAAAGTTTTGCCATTGTTGTTACGACGAATAAGTCAATGAATGAATTTGATATGCGAGATTGTTATTGTCTTTGAACTGTAATAGACTTTTACCATGTTTTCAACGGATAAGAAAGTCGTCTATGTCACCCGCGACGCCGAACGCGCTCTAGGCATTGCTCCCGGTGAGAATTATTTGGTCGTAGCGAGAGCGGGAAACGGCACGCCTCACTTACTGGAACTTGAGGAGACCAAGCGAATAATCAACGATAACGACGCCGCCGTTCTCGTGTTCAAAAACAACCAATTGATTGAGGACATTTGCAAAACCAACGGTTGGCGACTGCTCAATCCCTCGGCCGCGCTCGCGGAAAAGATCGAAAACAAAATTACTCAAGTCGAATGGTTAGGCGATTTGGCATCAAAGTATTTGCCGACACACCGCGTCGCTCCGACCAGGGATTTAGTCTTCGGTGGCCGAATGTTGAGATCGGATCTCAGCAAGCAGTCAAACGGCGGTCGAACAACGAGATCGAATCTCGGGAAGAGCGGCTCCGCGAGTGCGAAGAAAGTTATTCAGTGGGCGCACGGACACACAGGTGACGGTACCGTATTGATAAATTCCGAGAATGAGTTGCGCGCTTTGCAAGCCAAGTTCCCCGATCGCATGGCGCGCATGACGGATTTCGTGGCCGGTCCTTCATTCACGGTCAATGTCGTCGTGAGTAAAGATAAAATACTCGTCGGCAATATCAGTTATCAGATAACGGGAATGCCGCCCTTCACCGATAATCCGTTCAGCACGGTGGGAAACGATTGGAGCGCGGCTAGTACGCTACTTTCCGAATCGGAGATTGAATTCATCGCTCAAATGGCATGTGACATCGGCGAGAAAATGCGCGTTGACGGCTGGCGTGGACTTTTTGGGATTGATGTCATGAAAGACGAGGAGCTGAACAAGATTTTCTTGATAGAGATAAACGCTCGCCAGCCGGCCTCGACGACCTATGAGTCGCAGTTGCAAAAATCCCTTGAGCCGACTGGGATTTCCGTCTTCGAAGCGCATCTCTCCGCGCTCCTCGGCAAACAAGTTAACCAACCTCTCACCCAAATCAACGACGGTGCGCAGATTATCCAACGGGTGACTAAAAATGTCAGGAGTGTTCCCGACGACATGATCGGTTCTCTCGAACTCGCCGGTTACAAAACGATCGCCTACCCTAATGCCGGGTCCAATTCGGACCTAATCAGGATCCAATCTGCAAAGGGGATCATCGAAAATCACGGAAAATTGAATGGGAGGGGAAAAGAGATTGTCGGGATTCTCGAGCGCAAAACTCCTGACAAGAAATGATTATTAAACGCAACATTTGTCAAGACTAGACACCACCCTTCTTCTCCACTATACTGTACCCGTATCAGTTCGCCCCGCGGCGGACTTATTTGTTAACAACCGAATAACAATCAAATAACATGTTTGATCTCAAAGTCATAAACTCCGTAGTTCGTGAGCTTGAAGAAGAGCGCGGCATACCGCGCGACAAGGCTCTCGAGGCCATCACGACCGCGCTCGCGACAGCTTATAAGAAAGAGTACGGCAAGAAGGGACAAATAGTCAGAGCTTCGTTCGACCCCGACTCGGGAGCGGTAGAGTTCTGGCAAGTGAAAGTCGTCGTAGACCGCGAGCAAGTCATCATGGAAGGCGATCTCGAGATGGAGCACCATGAATTGAAAGACGCCGCCGTCGAAGATATCAAGATCCGATTTAACCCCGAGCAACACATGCTCATCGAGGACGCGAGGAAGATCAAGCGCGACGCCGTAGTCGGCGACGAGCTCGTGTTCCCGCTTGAAACAAAAGCCGACTTCGGCCGCATCGCCGCGCAGACCGCGAAACAGGTTATCATTCAAAAGATCCGCGAGGCCGAGAAAGTCTCGGTCATGGGCGAATACGGACAAAAAGAGGGCGAGATCGTGCAGGGTTCCGTCGAGCGCGTCGAGCGAGGCACCGTTTTCATCAACATGGGTCGCGCTCTCGGCATTATCCCCTACGAGGAGCAGATACCGAGCGAGCGCTGGAAGACGGGCGACCGGATTCGCGCATATCTCTACGCGGTCGAAGAATCGCCGCGCGGCATCGTGCTCAAGCTCTCGCGCGCCCATCCCAAGTTCCTGGCCAAACTTTTTGAGACCGAAGCGCCGGAGATCACGGCCGGCACCGTCGAGATCAAGGCCATCGCCCGCGAAGCCGGTTCGCGCTCCAAGATCGCGGTTGTTTCGCACGATGCACACATAGATCCGGTCGGTTCGCTCGTCGGCCAACGCGGCGTGCGCGTGTCCACGGTGACCAGCGAACTCTCGGGCGAGAAAATAGACATAGTGGAGTGGAATGACGACCCAGCGCTCTTCATTGAAGAGGCGCTCTCGCCTGCCGAAGTGATTTCCCTTGAGCTCATAGACGAGGAGCGGCGCGCGATCGTGACCGTCACCGAAGACGAGCAATCTCTCGCGATAGGCAAGGGCGGCCAGAATGTGCGGCTCGCGGCCAAACTCACGGGGTGGAAGATAGACATCAAGTCCGCGAGTGAGGAAAATGACATTGAATTGAACACAGGCGAAAATGAGTCGGGGAATAAAAAGGATTCCAAGGAAATCGCGGTTGAAGCCGACGAGCCGAAGTCAGATGTCGATAAAGACGAAAGTTTGAAAAAAGACGCCTCAGAGGATGGTGTCACAAAAGAGGCAGATGCCGAGAAAAAAACGACTGAACCGGCGCAGGAGGTAAAGAAAGAGGAAAAGACAGACAAACCAAAAGCGGAGGTTAAGAAAGAGAAAAAGAAGAGAACTAAAAAAGAGTAATATTCAGGTATTCCTTGAGCAATTCATCATGTAGCGGCTGTAATAATTGCTCGTACTCATATGCGTTCCCGTGTCCGAGCATTCCCAGATAAGACGACACCGTCTCCAACTTTGGCTCACCGGCGCACTTTTTGATCATTCTTTTCTTTGTGGCTGTCCGTAACACTCGATAGCCCGGAAAATGCACCCATCCGATAAAGTCAACGCCGGAAGCGGCGGTTTTGAGCGTGATTTTGTTCGGATGGAGAGAAAGATGAATTTTTTCATTTAGAAAAGAGCTTATTTTGCCAAGAATTGATTGCAGACGAGTTTTGTCAGCGTCGAGTACTACAAAATCGTCCGCGTAACGGATATAATGATTTACTTTGAGTTTGTGCTTCATGAATTGGTCAAGCTCATTCATGTAAATGTTCGAGAATAGTTGTGAAGTGAGGTTGCCTAGCGGTATGCCGACGCCCTCTCTCGTAGAATAAAAGCTGTGAATCACTTGCTTCAACAGCCAGATGATATTTTGATCCGTAACATGTCTTGCAAGAATGTTAAGCAGAATTTGATGATCGATCGAAGCGAAAAATTTCCGTATGTCGTATTTCAAAATCCACGCCGTTCGTGAATGATTCTTCGAAACCGTTCTCGAGAAATCCCTGAAACGATTCATCGCTTTGTGAGTTCCCTTGTCGTCTCTGCAAGAATACGAATCAGAAATAAAAGTCCTGTCGAAAAACGGATAAAGTTTACGGTAAATGGCTCTGTGCAA
>CAYHFU010000026.1:0-7132 GCA_964355985.1 uncultured Candidatus Saccharibacteria bacterium
AAAAATTAGCCCCGCTCCGACGAACGGAGATGGGCTAAGGACTAAGTATGAAGGACCGAGAGATCCAAGTGACTTAGCGTTGAGAACTACTTGCGAACGCCCGCGAACCACCAGCTGACATACCAGACGTCGTCGTTGCGGTAGACGTCCACCCGGCGCTCGGCGCGCCAACGGAAGAACGCGGCGTAGCACCAGTTGCCTTTGGCATCTTTCCAATGAGTGCCGTTGGGCTTCTTATCGGCAAAGGCGGAATCGACTTCATTCACGGCGGCGACGGAGACCGGGTCGGCGGGCTTGAGACCACGCAGCTCGAACTCCTTTTCAAGGTCGTCATCGGAGATGAGACCGTTGCGTTGCGAGAGGTCGGGTTTGAAGAACACAACCTCGACTTCGTCGCCCTCACCTTTCGGCATGCTGTCCACGACCTTGCGGTCCGTGTACTGCGCGCGGCCGGTGGCCTCGATCGCCTCTTGCCCTGAGCGACCGCGATTCACTTTAGCCTTGCGGACGATGAGGTTCGAGACGGTGAGAGCAAGTTCGCGGAAGGGAGTGAACATCGTCATTCCGAGATTCTCGACACCGAGAATCTGTTGAGCGACATCCGAGGTGATCTCGGAACGATGCTTGCGCATCGCGTCGCGGAGTTTGTTGACGGCACTTTCGATTTGGCCGTCGGTCATCACTTCTTTGGTTGCGGTCATGATCTGTGTCATGGCGTCATCCTTTCGTTTTTGATTTCCCTCTACGCCGAGGAGGCACTATGGGCCAGTATGGTCACAGCGAGGAAAGACCTGAGTTTCAAGCCACTTTTCGCTATGACCATACGCAAGTTATTCAAAGAACATTTACTATTTAAGTTTATCATGATCAAGCAAAAAAGTCAAGTTTCTTGCTTGGAAATTCCACAAATACAGCTATATAGAGCCGTTTTAGATTAAAACCTGCCTGTGTTCAATTCAAGGACAACTAATCTGATAGGTAACTACAACTCTTCCACCAAAACCATGTTCGTCTCGCTCGAGGCACCAAAAGGCATGCCGGCGACGATGATCACCTTGTCTCCCTCATTCGCCAATTCGTTGTCGATCGTCACTTTGCGCACGATTGCCATAATCTCTTCTGTATCGTTGAAAGTCGGCACAACCATCGGATAACAGCCAAACGAAAGCATGAGTTTGTTGGCGTTCTTGGCATCGTCCGTCAAAGCCAATATCCTCTCCGCCGGACGGTACCTCGCTATCATCCTCGCCGTCTTGCCCGAACGGGTCAGAGCCGCGATCAACTTCGCGCCGACGCCGTGGGCCATTCTGACCGATGATTGCGATACCGTGTCCGTCACGCCGTGAGATTCTTCGTATTCGGCGATGATGTCGCGCGTGTAGACTTCCTGCTCAATGCGCAAGGCAATAGAAGACATTTCCTTGACCGTTTCCGTCGGATACTTGCCCAGAGCCGTTTCTTCCGAGAGCATGATCGCGTCCGTGCCGTCTATGATCGCGTTTGCCACATCAGAGATCTCCGCCCGGGTCGGCACCGGACTGTCTATCATCGACTCCATCATCTGTGTCGCTGTTATGACCGGCTTGCCCAACGCGTTCGACTTCCTGATGAGGAGCTTCTGCGCCAGGGGCACCTCAGCCGCCGGTATCTCTATGGCCAGATCTCCACGCGCGATCATGATGCCGTCCGCTTCCGCCAATATGCCGTCTATGTCGGCGAGTGCTTCCGGCATTTCGATCTTGGCGATTACCTGCGAATCCAGTCCCTTGTCTTTCAAGATCTCCTTCAGTTCCACGATATCGTCGGATTTGCGCACAAATGAGATCGCGACGAAATCTACTTTATTTTTGATCCCAAACTCTATGTCCTTCTTGTCCTTGTCCGTAAGCGAACACATCGAAAGATTCGCCCCGGGCACATTCACACCCCTTTTGTTTGCCAAGTGCCCGCCGACGACTACTTCGGTGATAATGTCGTTACCCTTCACCTCGACGACCTTCAGCTTTTTTGTGCCGTCTTGGAGAGATATGGTGCTGCCGGCTTTGACTTCCTTGGGTAATTCGGCGTAATTGACATGCACTTTCTCGACGGTTCCCTCGACTTCGTCCGTCGTCAGGATGAATCTCTCCCCTTTTTTGAGCTCTACCATCCCGTCCTTGAAAGTCCCTATTCTTATCTTCGGCCCGCACAAGTCCTGCATGATGGCCACCGTCTTGCCCGTCTTCTCCATCGCCTGTTTCAGATTCTCCACCCTCCTCCCCTGCTCTTCAAAATCGCCATGCGAGAAATTGAGCCGCGCCACATTCATGCCCGCCTCAATCAGCTCGACCATTTTTTCCACCGATTCCGTGGCGGGACCGATGGTGCACACTATTTTTGTCTTTTTTCCCAGGTTCATCTGTCGATTGTCTTAACTGTCACTTGATTAAATTGGTTTCATTGGCACGGGTCTGTTCGGCGAATATCTCTCCGGATCTATCGTCCTTTCGAAGCAAACCTTTCCCGCTTCGTGCGACCATGTGTCGTTCTTATCCGGACCGACCGGATAATAATCACGCGTCGGCATCGGCACGGAGATCGAACCGCTCGTCCCATTCGCACCCCTATATTTCAAATCCTCAGAAGGCAAGGCGAACGAGGCACACAATTCGAAGGTCATATCCCCTTTCTTGACATATTCGTATCTTGAATCATCCGTGGGATCGGTTGGAACGATAAAATTAGACAGCGGATCATTCAAGTCTTCAATGGTCGCGGGTAAACTCTCTTTGCTCTGCCAATAGCTGATTATGCGCCACTGAATGTTCGATAAGTCGCTTGTCCTTTGATTGTCAAACCTCAAGTTCCTCTGTTTTGACGGTGACCCCACCGCCGCGAATCCGCCAATAATCCCGGCAATGACTATCACTATTCCAAGCCACGCGAGAGTCTTGCGCGCAGTCTTCATGGTCTCCGTCGACTTTTCCAATATGTAGTAGACGAATATGACGGCCGACACGACGAGCACCGCAAGCACTTTGTAGACGAACCTGCCTGTGATTTCCCCATTCAAGTAAATGTTTATGAGCGCTATCAAGTCTCCAATAATCGCCGCTCCGGCCAGAAACAAAGTGAGATAAGTGCGCCACTTGCGTATCCAAAGCTCTTTCTTTTCCGGCATCATTGAGAGATCACGGCCTACCATCCATTCAAAGATATACAATAATGGAACCAAAACTATGAGCATCGAGATCGGCCAAGCGACCGAGCCGGCGTAGAAGTATCCCGCGAGCCTGTCTGGTAAGAAGTAGTCGATGACGCTGAACGACAGATTCAATAGCGCGATCGCAGACACATAAAGCGCGATCGCGGCGCCGAGATGGAGGAAGAAGTCTTTGGGGGTTGTTCGAGGATTCATTTTGTTTTTGTGAATTAACTTTTCACTGATAAAGATTAGGCTCATTGTACCATGAATCGAACGCTGGCCGCTATTTTTTCGACAAAAGAAAACATGGATTGTGTCCACTAAACAGGGCTCATTTCAAATTGCGGAGGCGGTGGGATTCGAACCCACGAGGGAGTTGCCTCCCTAACACCTTAGCACGGTGCCGCTTTCGACCACTCAGCCACGCCTCCTTCCGATACGCCATTCTTGCACAAAAATCGCGAAAATCAAAACGCGGTGAATTGTCGAGATTGGATCTCATCGTTTCGTGGTCTTGAACCAACAGTGCCCGATGAATCGTATTTTTTAACACAATAACGATGTCATCGCCAAACCGAAAAATATCGCTTGTCCTCGGTGGAATAGTGATACTCGTTGCTGTTTTGACGGCGATTGTTCAGTACGGCAACAAACAGGCGCGACAATCGTCTTTGCAAGCAACTCAATTGTCATCGACGGATACGCAAGGCATGGGAACGGTACCGGCGACGGACACTTCTAATGATTCCATTGACGGATCGACTTCTTCAGTCACGCCCACGAGTTCAAACGCGCGATATGATGACGATGGATACGACGACGAAGATGAGGACGACGATTATCGCCCAAACAATACCGTAACCGTGCCGCCCGCTCGAACGACTCCGTCAACCGGGACTGCGTTGCCTCCGGCTACTTCCGGCAATGCACCGTCAAACCCTTCAGTTTCGACTCCTGCCGCGAGTCAATACACTCTCCATCAAGTCGCGGCGCACAATAGTCAAACGAGTTGTTGGGCGGCAGTCAACAGTAGCGTGTATGACCTGACCTCGTGGATCAACCAACATCCAGGCGGAGAGGACAAGATTATTAGCCTTTGCGGCACCGACGGTTCCGCCGCTTTCAACGATCAGCACGGCGGGCAGAGCAAGCCGGAAAACACGTTGGCCGGTTTCAAGATCGGCACACTAATCAAATGAATCACCAATCCCGTTACGCGCCAGTTATCCTCCGCCTTGGTCTCGCCGGCGTTTTCCTCTGGTTCGGTACGACGCAACTCCTCGATCAAGCGATGTGGACTTCGCTCATCCCCGACTGGCTCGTGAACTTAACCGGCATTTCCGCGGCGTCATTCGTCGTCATTAACAGTCTTTTTGAAGTAGTCTTCGGCGTCTTGCTCGTCTTGGGCGTATGGACGCGAGTCGCAGCCGCGCTTCTATTCTTGCACCTACTCACGATCATTTTCGATGTCAGGCTCACGGCCATAGGCGTGCGCGACATAGGCCTCGCCATTGCAACTCTCTCCATCGCGATTTACGGCAACGATGTCTATTCGTGGTCACAACGCAAAGGATTTGCCGCCGATCGTTGAATTATTCAATCACTCTATCCTTGAGCTTTTTTGCTTCCTCGAGAAAATAATTCTGCCATTCTTCGTCGTCAATTTTTTTGATCATTCTCGGGTAATCTTTCAGTTCCGACGCTTTCAAGTATTGCGCGCCCAACTGGACCGGACTTAGATAAGAATCAAATTTGACTTGCGCCTGCCGGGACAACTCGTCAACGGAAAAATTCGGATTTTCTTTTAAGATAAAAAACAAATCTATGAAATCTCTTGATCGCGGCTTTTGATATATCGTGAATATTTTGTTTACGGCAATGTCCGTCAGGCTGTCTACGCGAATGCCGTGCTCTGTCGTTCCTTCTTCAATTCTCGCGAACGGAAAATAAGTGAACTCAGTTTTTATCTTGTCGCCATCTTTGAGATCCAAGAAAAACAAATTCCTGTTGAAATGTTGCGATTGCTCGACTTTGATTGTTCCGGCGGCTGATCCGATTTTCTTTAGGACTACCGAAATAGACATCGGATCAAATTCGTTTTCGGAGAAAAAGTCGAGATCTTCCGAATACCTGTGGCGCAGATAAAATTCCGCAAGCGCCGTACCACCGGACAGATAAAAATTGTCCGTGACTGTCTTTTCGCGACCCAAGAGATCAAGCAGTCGCTTTTGATTTTCGGAGAGGATAGTTTGCATGTTCGCTTCTTCAATGCGTCAAAGGAACAAGGACAGGAATTTTCTCTTGTACGGATCAATGTTAATGATGTCCCAAAACTTTTTAAGTTCCGGAAGTTTTAACCTTTCGCCGTCCAATCCGAAATTGATGAGTTGCTCGAGTCGCCACGCCGCGAATTTATTCGGGTCTTTTCGGAGTTCGACAGTGTCAGTTGACCAGTTTTTCATGCTTGTATCATATCATATTTTGATCTTTATTTCCAACAGAAAATCGGAATGAAAAACGGCGGATCCTGTGAGGAATCCGCCGCGCACACTCTTGAGCCAAATGGGCTAATCGAAAATATCCATGGCTAGCAATCTGCAGGCGTACTCCTCCACCTCCTGTTTCCAAGAAGCCTGATCGGTGGCGTCAATGTCCGCCAACACCTTGCAAGGAGGATTCTTGATCTCCCACTTGCCGCCGACTTTGTTTCGCCAGCGATAGTGTAACGGCAAGCGACGCGTCATTTCGCGGAGTTTGACGACCGCGCCTTTGCTCTGACCGTTGCCTGTCCACTTCGTAGCCGCGCCTCCGAAGAAGTCGTCGACTCTGTTGGCGTAATGTGCGGTAATGATCCGACCATTCATTACGTCGAGGTCTGCGTGAGTGCGGATGAAAACGAGTCTCACGCCCGCCTTGCGCGCTTTCTCGCGGATAGACGCGCGCTTCTTCGGATCGATGAAATCCGAATCAAGTACGGCGTTGCCTCCCTGCCTCACGACCGCCAGAGCCGCGTCTTCGGCAATGGCACGAGCGCGCTCATACCGTTCGTTTTGCTTACGAAGCTCGATGCGGATTTCGTCGCCGTCGATCACATTCGCGCCAATATGTTTGGCGAGTTCCCTTGCAACGGAACTTTTGCCGGAGCCGACGAGACCAATCATCGCGACGATGACCTGTTTGTTGGTTTTTCGCTTGACGACTTGAATTTTCGCCATGAATGAATCCTGTGCCGCAAGCTCTTTCTTCGTCAATACTTCCCGCCTGTGCACTACAACTCCAATTATAGGAGGTAGCGCCCATTCGATCAATCTCGCTATCATGTGATTGCCTTTCTCTTTGTTGATTTGTTCTGGTTCAAAACCGCTGGTACCCTAGCATAAACACACATAAATGTCAAGGAGACGCGGCCGTAAAAAAGCCCTAGAATGTGCCTATGCGCATATCACTCTCCGACCCCGCAGTCGAACATTTTCGCCTTACACAGATACAAAAAAGCGCGTTGAAGAAACTCGGGCTCGTCACGACCCGCGATCTCCTCTACCACTTCCCCGTCCGTTACGGCGACACCGCCGAGGCGCGCAACATTGATTCGCTCGAAAAGGGCGACATCGCCGTCATCTACGGCAAGATTTCCAATCTCGAAGCCAGTAAGAGTTTCCGATCTCGCGTGACCATGGCCGAAGGCACCATCGAAGACGAAACCGGAAAAATCCGCTGCGTCTGGTTCAATCAACCGTACATGGCGAAAATGTTCGTTGACGGTACACTTGTTCGCATTGAAGGCAAAGTTTCCCAAAGACATTCTAAAGAATCGCGTATCGTAACCACGATAGCCGCGCCCGCAGGCGAGAACAGTCCTCCGCGAGGAGCTTGCGACGAGACGGAGGAGCTGTTGTCGCCGAGAGGGCGCGGTGTCAGTTCACCACTGTACTTTTCCAATCCGAAAAT
>CAYHFU010000027.1:0-7005 GCA_964355985.1 uncultured Candidatus Saccharibacteria bacterium
CCTACACGACGCTCTTCCGATCTGGGACCGATCGTCTGCGACCCTGTCAGGTGAAAATCAAAGCCGGGAACGACTGCGCACGAAGGCATCACGCTGTTGATTGCAATCGCGCTCGTTCTGTCGATAACGAAACTTATTTGCGTCAATTGCTGGCTCGCCACCGTCGCAGGGGGCTTCGAGGGTGTTGGATTTTCCGCCGTCGCAAAACGAGTCTGATCCGAGGAATATCCGGTTTTCGAGACAAATATGGAATATGCTTGCGTCGCCGGCGGCAAGTCTATTATTTGCAAGATTCCATCGTTGTCGGTCGTATCGTTGATCGTGATCGGTGAGGCACTGGCGTATTCGACGACGACCGATGCACCCGGCACTCCCTCGCCGGAGGCGTCGAAGACTTGTATCCTGAGTGAGCCGTTGGTCGATACTGCTTCTACATTCTTGGGCGCAATTTGTCCCGAGACGACGACTGGCGTAAAGTCATGGCAGGTCTCGCACGATACTGTTATTTGCATCAGTTTGTTGTCGGCGGGCGTGAGGTCGTTCGGATCACCGCCGATCGTACCGTCTGATGGAAGATCGATGTTCCTCACGATCGTATTTACCTTGAATGCGATGCCGCCTCGAGTGACCGTAGTTTCCGGCGGCAAAGTGCCCGCCGGCACGCCGCCTTGCAAACCAATATCATCGTAAGTCATGTTCCTCGCGATCTCGAACCGTTCGTTCGCGAGCGCCACCGCGAGGAGTCTCGATTGGTTGGCTTGCGCCAGCCGGAATATGCTCGCAAAGGCGCCATACGCCGCCGTCGCGATCACGACGAAAACCGCCGCGCCGACGAGGACTTCAATCAAAGTAAAACCTTTTTTCATCATATGGCGTTAACAAGCGAGTACATCGGGCTGATCATCGAGACAGCGAAAAATCCGACCGCAGCGGCGATCACGACCATGAGGACCGGCTCAATCACCGTGGACATGTCTTTTGTCTTTTGATCCACATCGTCCTCGTAATATCTCGCCACGCTCGTGAGCATCTCTCCTATCTGCCCCGTCTCCTCGCCTACCCCCATCATCTCCGCCATGAAAACCGGGTAGAGTTCCGCGTTCTCCTCGAATATTTCCGACATGAGCTCGCCTTTTTTGATCGCCTCGCCCGCCCTTTCGAGCACCTGTTTGAAATACACATTTTGCACGACTTCCGCGGTGATCGCGACGGACTCGACCACATCCACGCCTCCGTGTAGAAGCGACGAGAGCGTACGCGCGGTCCTGGCCGCGTTCACTTCACGAACCAGGTTGCCGAAAATAGGCAACTTCAAAACGAGCGAATGAGTGATCTTTTTGCCCGAAGGTCGTTTCGACCATTTGTATACAGCACCGACTACTCCCAAAAATCCGATCAAGATCAGCAATCCGTAATCTTGCATCGCGTTGCTGGCGTAGAGGATGATCCTGGTCGTGAGCGGCAGGGTTACATTCAGTTCCGTGAAAGTCTGCATCAATGTCGGTATCACAAATATGAACATTAGGATCGCGATCACGATCATGACAAAAACTATGATTGTCGGATACATGAGCGCGCCCCTGACGCGTCGCTCGAGTGCATAAGCGCTATCCATCTGCGAAGACACGGTTTTCAATGATTCCGCCAGAGTACCGGATTGTTCGCCTGCGCGCACCATCGATACGACCAGTCGCGAAAACATTTTCGGATGTTTCTCCATGGCGTCGGAGAGAGTCGTGCCGCGGCTGATCTCTTCGATGATGCCGTTTATGATTTTATTCAGCGTTTTATTCCTGGCCTGTCTTTCCAATACGGAAAGCGCCCTCGACAGCGCCAATCCGGCCGCAAGCATCAAGCCCAAGTTACGCGCAAAATTGATCTTCTCGACGGTTTTTACGCGGCGAAATAGCGCGCTAAAGGACAGTTTTCCCTTGAAACTCAATCCTTTTTTTTTCTCGGAAACTGAAACTATTTCGTCTCCGTCTTGCCTGATCAGTTTGTACAATTCAAACCTATCGGCGGCGTCGCGCTCGCTAGAATAAATCTCTCCGCTCGGTCTTTTTGCTTTGAAAGTGAAGTGGGACATGGCGAATTATTTTTTACTTTATTCAGTGACTACTCGCAAAACTTCCTCAATCGTGGTAAGCCCCGCCACGCACTTGTAAATGCCGTCTTCGAACATGGTGAGCATCCCCTCCTTCTTAGCTTGCGCTTCGATCTCGTTCGAAGTGGCGTTCTTCATGACCAGATCTTTGACGCTTTGAGTCATTAGGAGGACTTCGTGAATACCCACGCGTGCCTTGAAGCCGTCGTCGTCGCCTGATGGCATCGCTTTCCAAAAAGGTATTTTGTCCCAAGTCTCGCTCGGCTTGACCACTTTGTCCTCTTTAAGCACGGCGAGCACGCGGTCGAGATCCACGATCTTTTGGAGTTGCGTGAATTCGGCCTTCGACAGCGAATATCTCTCTTTGGAGTCGGTGAGCCGTCGCACCAATCGTTGGCCGATAACTATATTCAAGGTCGAAACGAGCAAGAATGATTCCACTTTCATATCCAGAAGGCGCGGTATGGCGCCGGCCGCCGAATTGGTGTGGAGAGTAGAAAGCACCAAGTGACCTGTAAGGGCGGCGTTCACGGCAAGCGCGGCGGTCTCGTTGTCGCGGATTTCACCGACCATGATTATGTCTGGATCTTGGCGTACCAAAGTACGGATGCCCTGTGCGAACGAAAAGCCGATTTCGGGCCGCACTTGTGTTTGGTTCACTCGCGCCAGCTGGTATTCGATCGGATCTTCAATGGTAGAAATGTTGACATCGGTGGTATTCAAAATGTCGAGCATGGTATAGAGAGTCGTCGTCTTGCCGGAGCCGGTTGGGCCGGTAGTGAGGATCATGCCAGTTGTCTGCTTCAAGGCCTTGTGTATACGCTCGAGTCCTTCGCCGTGGAAATTCAGGTACTCAAGCGTGAAGCCGGAAATGTTCTCACGGAGGAGACGCATGACTGTCTTCTCGCCGTAATAAGTAGGCAGTATGGAAACACGAAAAGAGACTTTTTCGTTGTTCATGTCTACCTTGAATCTACCATCCTGCGGCAAACGCTTTTCATCGAGCTTCAAACTGGAGAGCACCTTTATGCGCGCGGTAATAGACGGCCCCGCTTGCTTGGGGAGCATCATGGCGTCGTGTAGGAGCCCGTCAATTCTGTAGCGCACCAACACTTGACCGTCCATCGGCTCGATGTGTATGTCGGAAGCGTTCTGGATAACAGCGTGCTTGATAAGCGTGTCAACGATGCGCACCACTGGCAGGTCTTCGGCGATTTTCTTGAGGTCGGCTTCGGATACTGGCTCGCCGGGCTTGCTCTCTGTGATCACCGAGAGCGACTCGGTCTCCTTTTGGATGATATCGCCGAACTCGGCTTTCAAACTCTTCTGGTACTGCACCAACGCCTCTTTGATCGAGTCGGAGTCGGTCAAGCGCGGCAAAATTTTTAAGTGAACTTTTTTCTTTATGAAATCGATAGCGGACAAGTCGTTGACGTCTAGCATAGCGACCTCGAGAGCGGCGGCGTCTTTCTTGAAAGCAACAATGTTGTGCGTGCGGGCGATGGGCTCGGGTATGAGCGCGAGCGCGTCCGGGGGTATCTTTTTATCTTTCAGGTCCACGAATGGAATACCGAGTGTATAGGCCTGCATGCGTCGCAGGTTGTCGGGCGTGATCTTCCCGGCCGTAACCAGCATGTCGCCGAGGCGCTTGCCGTTCTTCTCCGTCTCTTTCTTGGCGTCTTCAAGGTCGGCCTTGGAGACGAGTCCGGAATCGAGTATGAACTTGTAGAGTTGGTTGTCTTCGACGAGCATGGGTTATTGGCATGCGGATGCACGCATGATGCGGTTTACTGAGATTTGATACGATAATTGTATCATCCTTGGCCTTTCTTGGCCTGTGAATACCGGTATTGCCGAGATCTGATCTCGACACACTTGTGCAAAAGTCCGATTTTACGCTACATTTATGTGGTACTCCACTGCGCACCAATGAATACCAAAACTCTTTCGAACCGCGCACTCGGCGTAATAGACCAGTGCAAGCATTTCAAGCTCGGGAGCGCCGTGTGCTCTATCCCCTATTGGAACAACAAGGTCACACGCACGCGGGCGGCACTGCGAGTACGGGTCGGCAAAGGCAGTCCGAGAGACATATTCGAGGAGGCGCAAAATCTGGCGGTGAAGAATCATGTTCCGATTGAATCGTTGTCAAACGAGATGTTGAAGAAAATGCTTGTTGACGAGAACATTGGAATAGATTGCTCCGGATTTGCCTACTATTTATTGAACGCGGAAAGTGAAGAAATAGGTAATGGTTCGATCGACAAGAGCATGCACTTTACCAACTGCAGAGGAATCATCGGCAAGATTCGCGCGCATTTTCGGCCGGTCGAGAACTGTTCCGTGGCTACATTGGCAGATGACAAGAATAGTCGAGTTGTTCCATTGAAGGAGACGCAACCTGGAGATATTGTAACCATGTTGGCCGGCGATGAGAGGGATCATGTTTTAACAATTTACAGAGTCGACTACCAAAATTTCACACCCATCGAAATTCATTATGTTCACGCCACGGCGTACCCTGAAGACGGGCTGTACGGCAGTGGCGTCAAAGAAGGAATGATTGAAATTTTGGATCCGGAGAAATCTATTCTCAATCAACGCTGGCTCGGCGACAACCCTCGCATATTCGACCGCGCCAAAAATTCAAAGACTGAAATCAGGAGATTGAGATGGTTTTGACTACTTGCGTTAACTTGTACGCGGTGCCGTGCGAAAGCATTCCAAGATATGAAGCGGCCGTACCCTCTTTTGGATTTTCTGCCAGCCTCTTGAACATCCTGTCCTTAGTCGTCGTACGCAGGACTCTGTGATCCGGAAAATGCACCCAACCCAAGAAGTCAACGCCCGATGCGAATGTCTTTATCGACACTTTATTCGGATGCAGTGAGAGATGCAATCGTGCTTGCAAGAATTTGTCGATCTTTACAAGGATTGATTTGAGCAAGGCTCTGTCCGTATTCAATATCACGAAGTCGTCAGCGTAGCGGATGTAATATTTCGCTTTGAGCTTATGCTTTACAAACTGATCAAACTCGTTCATGTAAATATTCACGAACAATTGAGAGGTGAGGTTACCCAGCGGCAATCCAATCCCCTCCTTCTTTGAGTGGAAACTGCCGATAATTTCTTTTAACAACTGCATTATTTCTTTGTCAGAAATGTATTGGCCGATGATCTCAGCAAGGATCGTTTGATCAATGGAAGCAAAGAATTTTCTGACATCACACTTGAGAACCCAGACAGTTTTGGTAAACCCTTGCGAAGCACGGTTGGCAAAATCGCAAAATTGGTAAAAGCCGCGATGTGTGCCTTTTTCGTCTCTACAAGAGAATGAATCTGAAATAAAAGTCCTGTCGAAGAATGGGTACAGTCTTCTGTAAATAGCGTGATGAAGGAGTCGGTCTCTCACTGATGCCTTGTGAATGTCACGCTCCTTCGGGTCGTGAATTTTGAAAGCGTGATATTTACCGTGTCTGTAATTCTTGCCTCTCAGATCTACATGCAATTCATAAATATTTGAGAACAATTGCCGTTTGAAATCAGACACATCGGTTCTGCATTTCTTGCATCTCACGAATTCTTTCCATGCGCATAGCAAATTTTCTAGAGAGATGATATCCTCGTAGCTATGAATAAATTGAATCCGTCCCATTTTTCAAATAATACCCCCCCCGCGGTTTTTGCCAGTGATTGAGAAGGTAAAGACTCTTTACAAACAATGGATGATAATTCACAGGAAAATTCCACGGACAGAGAGATTCGGAATTGGATTGAGAATAGACAACGCCTTCTTGGATCTGATGACATCTCTTCGCCGAGCAATGTTCAGCCGTCCTGAACGAAAGATTCCTTTACTGGAAATCGCACTGAGTAAAATAGACGACATTAGATTTTTCACCCAGCTCTTGTGGGAAACGAAGCTGATATCCAATGAACAACTGACGGCGTTTGGCAAAGGATTGGAATCAATCGGAAACGATACGGGTGCTTGGAGAAAAGGGGTGATCGCGAAAACTTCCGCGACTGGCGCGGAAGGAAGATGAGAATAGCGGGAGAGAACCTGATTACCGGCATTCCACGGGTTCGGGTTCTCAATGGAGTTCGTGTTCAGGTTCCAGCCGTCGTCGTTCCGGTTCGCGTTGACCGCCCAGAGCCTTGTGCCCGGCGCCATCCGTACGAATCTCCTTTGAATAC
Source organism: uncultured Candidatus Saccharibacteria bacterium (assembly GCA_964355985.1). Taxonomy (GTDB): domain Bacteria; phylum Patescibacteriota; class Minisyncoccia; order Phycocordibacterales; family PALSA-1337; genus C7867-002. The sequence continues at coordinate 6,302 of CAYHFU010000027.1, forward strand.
TCTCGGAGTCGTTTTGTTTTGTTTTTGAGACATTGAAGTCCTCCAGCGCAGGGCACCGATTCTTATTCTTTTTTGCAATAACAACATCCACTCTCATCCAATCCACCGAACAGTGACCGCGGACGGGACGATTCTCGAACATTGCAGTTGAAGGAGCTTCGCGGAAACCGTAGTCGCCGCAACAAAGACATCCTCGCGCACATTGTATATAAAATTTTGGAAATAAAAAGACCCTCTGAAACTCTTTTCAAAGTGTCAGAGGGTCAGAGATTCAGAGTGACAAAGACCCGATGGCCAAAATCACAGAGAATCAGCGGGAGAGAACCTGATGACCGGCACACCACGGGTACGGGTACTCAATGGAGTACGCGTTCAGGTACCAGCCGTCGTCGTACCGGTCCGCGTTGACCGCCCAGAGATTGCCGTCAATCCCGGTGACATACCCGATCAACCAATCACCAACCTTGCCATCACCGTGAGCCTTGAGGCCTGCACAGAAATGGGCGATTTTGATCTCTTCGTTCCCTTCGCCGATCTCAGAACGAATGCCGAGATCTTTTGAGCTTCTGGCGAGCTGACAAACTTTGATGTCCGCCGCTTCGACACCCGTCTCTACTTTTGACAGAAACAGGCGCTTGAACTCGGGATTGAGCCAAGCGACCTTGACTCCGTTAATCGTCTCTCCTTCTTTGAAGTGATCCGCG
>CAYHFU010000028.1:0-5226 GCA_964355985.1 uncultured Candidatus Saccharibacteria bacterium
GATCATTCAGTGTCGGTGCCGGTCCGTGTCCCTCGCAATCCACGAATATTAAGTTCTTGATGGTGATTTCTTTTGGCATATAACTCTATTTTTCTTCTCCGGGCTTATACTCAAAACTCCCGCCAATCTTCCAAACGCCCTTCTCCCTGAAAGCCGGGATGTTCTGTCGACGCGCGGCGTTCGTGATTGCCGAAGCAGACTTGGCGTGGTTTTTCGCGTATTCGGAAAGTCGGATGACTTTATCACCCTTGAGGTAAGTGACGCGTTTATGCAATGACTCTATGAGACCGAGATAGATAACTTTCTCCATCGTCTTTGTATTTTTCCCGTCACGGTAACTCCCAAATGATTCGTAGTATTCTTTTTTCTCGCGGTCCCGAATGATGATCATGGGGAGACCGAGTCGTTGGAGTTGAAAACAGATCAACACGCGACCAATGCGGCCGTTGCCGTCGCAAAATGGATGGACGGTTTCAAAATCCAAATGGAACTTGGCGATCTTGTCTAGAAAGTAAGCGGACATGTCGCTCGTGTATTCGGTAAGGATGGAATCGATCATTTGCTCTACATGCTCCGGCGCAGGCGCGATGTGCGTACCGACCCGGACATATTCTCCTTTTACGCGAAAACGGCCGGCAATCTTGTCGTCAATTCCGCCGATGAGCATCTGGTGCAAAAGCAAAATTACTTCCTTGTTGACCTCGGTCTCTTTGGACTTGGTACGGATGTAGCCGACGACTCGCGCGAGATTTTTTGCTTCGTACACCTCGCGCAAAGAAACATCTCGAGCGACCTCCATATCCAAAAGAATCTTTTCAGTTTCCTTGAGAGTGAGGGTTGAGTTTTCGATGGCGTTGGAGTTATAGACGCTCTCCGGCAATTCGGCCTCATCGATCATGACCAAAAGTGAGTCCTTGCCTTTGCGGAGGATGTCATATTCGGCCTTGATGGCCTGAATGCGATCTTTGATTGGTTTGGTTATAGCCATAGGTTTGAACAATGCCTATGGAGCTAGTATAGTCTATTTACCTCTAAAAGTCAATCTTTAGTGAATTAGCCCCGTTTACTGCCTCCAATTCACTAAATATAGTCTGTCAGAACCTCCTCCCGCCCCTTCTCGGCCTATCACCGAACGGCCTGGGCGGCCTCGGTGATTCCTCTTTCTTGGAGAAGAAGTCTGGATCCGCTTGCTTGATAGAGAGATTGATACGCCCCTTCTCGTCAATTTCCTTCACGACAACAGGCACCTTCATGCCTTCTTTGACATATGTTTCGACGCGCTCGACGCGGAACGGCGCCATTTCGGAGACATGGACCATACCTTCGGCGTTGGGACCGATCTTGACGAAGAATCCAAAGTCCATGAGTCGCGTGACTTCGCCGTCAAATCGTTCGCCCGGCATGTATTCGCGGGTCATGTTGTAGATTATTTCTTTGGCCTTCTCCGCGGTTCCATTCTTGCCCGTAATGAATACCGAGCCGTCGTCTTCTATGGTTATGTCTTCCACATGCGTGACATCGCGGATTTCATTTATCGTCTTGCCGCCGGAACCGATGATGAGGCCTATCTGATCGGGCTTGACCTTCATCACTATGATCTCCGGCGCGTTCGGTGAAATCGAGCTCCTTGACGCGGGAATTTCTTTTTCTATCACATCGAGGATCTGGTAGCGCGCCTTCTTGGCTTTCTCGAGCGCTTCAGCGAGTATTTTGAGCGGTATGCCGCCGACTTTGACGTCCATCTGCACAGCGGTGATTCCTTCCCTAGTTCCAGCCACCTTGAAGTCCATGTCACCGTGATGATCTTCAGGACCTTGGATGTCAGTCAACAATTTGTATTCGTAAGCGTCGGCCTCGACCGTCGAGTCGGCGACAAGTGTCGAACGAGCTTGCGAATGTGAGACACTTCGTCGCGACGAGGAGGGAGAGGTCGACGGTTTAGCTGAACGCATCATCAATCCCGAAGCTATACCTGCCACAGGCGCTTTGATCGGAACTCCTCCATCCATCAATGCCAAAGTTGATCCGCAAACGGAACCCATTGAAGTAGAGCCGTTTGATGCGAACGCTTCAGATACCATACGAATCGTGTACGGGAATTTGTCCTTATCGGGTATGACAGGTGCCAACGCTTTTTCGGCAAGCGCGCCGTGGCCTATCATTCTCCTGTTCGTGCCGCCAATCCTACCAGTTTCACCAGTAGAAAAAGGCGGGAAGTTGTAGTGGTGCATAAAGCGCTTACTTTCTTCGACAGTCACGCCTTCAATGACGAGCGCATCACCGGGACCTCCAAGCGTCAGTGTTGAGAGAATGTGCGTGCCGCCGCGATAGAATATGCCCGAACCGTGAAGTATGGGCGATATTCCGCCAGCTTTGGCAAATAGGGGTCGGATTTCATCCATTCCCCTACCGTCCGCACGCTTGTCGTTGTCTATTGCTTCATTATGAATCAGTTCATTAACGGCTTCTTCGAATACCTCCTGCGCCATGCCGACATTTCCTTCCGGCATCTTTTCCTTGAATGTTTCCGTCCAGATATCGTTTATTTCGGTGATTTTCTTCTTGCCGGGTTCATTTGAGAATACGAATTTCTTCAATTGCGGCGCGATCTCCTTGCCGAACAGTTCTTGAGTTCCTGGGGTCGGTTCCGGCAATTCAACCTGTGTTTTCTTCTTGCCAATCTCTCCAATAATTTTCTCCTGCCATTTTTGAATCTTTTCAATGACCTCGGACGCTTTCGCCAATCCTTCGTTGACCAAGGTCTCTCCGACTTCCTTGGACGCGACTTCTATCATATTTATCGTCCCATCTTTGCCGCAAGCGACCAAGTCCAGTACGACTCCGGCATCTTCTTTGGCCTTGAAGTCGGGGTTGACGAGCCAATCGTGGTTCTTGCCTATGCGCACGGCCGACACGGGTCCTCCCCATGGGATGTCGGATGTTCCGAGCGCGAGTGAGGCCGCGATCACGGATACTACATCCGGATCTTCGTCGGCGATCGATATGGTAGTCAATACGACCTGCACTTCATTGCGCATTCGCTGGTTGAAAAGCGGGCGGACGGTGCGGTCGACGATGCGACCGGAGAGTATGGCTTCCGTCGAAGGCCTGCCTTCCCTCCTCACGAACCGCGAACCGAGTATTCTGCCGGTTGCGTAAAATCTTTCTTCGTAATCAACGGTCAATGGGAAATAGTCGCTCTCTTTGACCCCACCCATTACGGCGGTCGCGAGCACCACGGTGTCCCCATACCTCACCATCACCGCGCCATTGGCCTGATCGGCCAAGTCGTTGAATTCAGCGGTCAATGTCTTGCCGCCAACCTCCATCGAATATTCTTTTTTTGTCATTCTAGTTAGATTAGTTTCGCCTTCGGATTTCAGACTTGAAGTTTACCTTCAAACCTGCCTATCCGCCGGCGAATTGTTCTTTTAATATGCCAGTCTCCTGACATGGTCAATGTAACACGTAGACTTGAGCTATGTAAACTTGACAAATATATAGATTAGTGTACCATTAAGGTAGAGTTTGAGGACATTGAAATTGTTTCCGGTAGCCCCAAAAAGATACGACCGCACTTTGGTAGAATCTTGTCTTTTTAGGGCTATCGGAAAATCAACAACCAACCAAAGGACAAAAAATGAAAGAAACTCTCAGCTACAACCTCACCTTCGTTCATCCAAAGACTCAGGTGGTGTTGTTTAGCGCCAAAGGGCATAACAGTGTTCAGTTTCGGACACGCAATCTGCCTCGCATCGGGGATCTCATGACACTGGACTTCGAACTCACGGTACACGGGAAAAAGCCGACGCACAGTCAGACATATCGTACTCAGTTTCGAGTCGTGGAGGTGGAGAGAAAACTATATGCGCATACTCCGCAGTTCGAGTCGGGTAATCCGGCCTACTACGAGGAATTCAATATCTTCTGGATCAAAGTCGCGCCGATCACGAAGGAATTCGCCGGCACGATCCGTCTGGTCCAGAGATTCTACAAGGAGACGGCCGACAAGTGGCGCGAATGGTTCAACTCTCGGAGGAAAAATGAAAGCTGAGGCGTCCGTATTGGTCGCCGAAGCATTCAGCCTTCTTGGAGTTCAAGACTTCCGCAACCTCTCACTGGCTTACAGTCGTGAGGATCAGAAACTTATGAAGAGCGGGGGGTGGGATGCGCGTAATCCCGATCTCATCACCAATCGGGTGAAAACGCTTCTTGAGCGGATTGATCCGAACGATCTCATCGAATCAGACAGGGAATGGTGGTCGGAAATCCTGTGGTTCTGGTACCACCATGCAGTGAGCTGTGAACGAAGCAGGATTAAAGCGCAATCCTATGCCGCCAAGGCACTGGAGTTGCAGGGTGACGACCATCCGAACCGGATCACGAAGCTTCTCTGGTTTCTCACGCACGATCGTGTGGATGAGGCGAAACGGTGGGTAGCTGAAGCTCCTCCTGATACAGATCGAATCGAGCACCAAACTGGTCTCGATCTCATCCGCGAGTACGAGCAACGAAAGTTTTGGGAATGATCACGGGGCGACCAAGGCATTGTGCTGAGGTCGCCCTTTTTTATCGAAACCTGTCCCGTCTTCATCTTTCCACCTTCCCCCGAACAACCTCCCACCTCCCTATTAGTTTTTCCTCCTCCGCCCCCATATTCAACCTGTAAAAAGTCGCCTTGCCTTCCTCGCGCTTTTTCAATATCCCCTCATCAACCGCTTCTTCGAGATGATTCACGAATGTCTGCCTCGCGACTTTATGTTTCAAAAGCCGATAATAATTCTTGAACCGCAGTTCGCCTTTTTTGACGAGCGGCTTCAGGATTTTCTCCGCGCCAGATTCAAGGTCGAAACTATCGAGGAATTTACGCCTCTTGATCTCCAAGCTCGTCTGCCAGACTCCAATGATCGAAAAAGTAAGCGCCTCCAAGGCGAAAGAAGCGAAAATGTCGAGATTTCTTCGCGACAGTGTGCCGAGAAGTCGTTTGTAATACCTTGGTTTTTCTTTGTGATAGTAGTACGAGCTCGCGTAGAGATTGTTGCGATTGAGCCCGACCGCCCTCTGGAGTATGTGCTCCAATACTCTGCACACTCTCTTGTTGCCGTTGTTGAAAGGATGTATCGCGTAGAGTGCCGCATGGAATATCGCCACATTGCCGACCGTCGGAGCGGCCTTGAACCAATTTACAAGCTCCTCAACCGTATCTGGAATGTCCTTGCAGTGGGC
>CAYHFU010000028.1:5236-6938 GCA_964355985.1 uncultured Candidatus Saccharibacteria bacterium
ACCCGTATGAGGTCGTTATCCCGCCAACGACCTGATTTGTAGGGCGTAAATCCGGGGATGTGATCGACGAATATGTCCAAGCCCCTCGTCAATTCTTCATGAACGCCTTTGATCAATTCAATGCCCAAATCGTTCACGCCAATCCTTCGCTCGTTCAAACGGCGAAAAGTTTTTGAGATGTTGTAGAACTCCAGCTTGTCGCAATCTTTATTGGTCAGTTTCTCCTCTTTACTAATTTTCTCCGCGATAAAATCCAACTCTTTATCATTTTTTATCAGTCCTTGAATGTCCTGCGCTTCTTCCAGAGTCAGTTGCGAATCCTCGGCCTTTGATATGGCGTACGAGGCCAGCAATTCATTCTTGGTTATCAAATGCCGTTCAATGTCAGGGTCCAAAGATACGCTTTCAAAACGGTTCAATTCATCGTCCAGGTTTCTTGCGTCATTATTCGTCACCGAGAAAGCGTCCGTAGACAGCGTAAAACTAGTCAAAAACTGGCCCTTGAACGGATTTCTGTTCGTGTTTTTTCTATTATTCGTGTCCATATCCACATATTATCACCATATAAGTTTTCAATCAAGTTTTGATGCAAGTTTTTTAACCAAACAAAATTAAGATAACAAAAATACCGCTATATATAGCGATATTTCTGCACATCTTTAGTCTAGAATCAGTCTAGTTTTTAGTCTAATTATTGGTCTAGTCCAACCAACTGATTGAAGAGATCCGATCTCTCCGAAAACCGATTACCTCCTCCCATTCCTTAGCAAATATTTTTGAGGATTCTCGTCCAGGTCCATGAAGTTGTCAGCAGCTTCGATGAGTTTCGCCGAGGTTGATTTGCCGAATGAGACTACTTCAACCTGGCACCCTTCGTTCATTTGCAGGTATTCCACCAAAGGTACGAAGTCCCCGTCCCCCGTTACCAATATAACGGCATCCAACTTTGGCGCCAACTTGACCGCATCTATTGCCAATCCCACATCCCAGTCGGCCTTCTTGGCTCCTGAGCCGAAAATCTGTAGATCTTTCACCTTGGTCTCTATGCCAACCTTCGCAAGCGCATCGAAAAAGGCGCTTTCTTCGCCGGATTCCGTGGCTATTACATACGCCACCGCGCGGACCAGTCTGCGTCCGCCGAGCGCCTCTTCCACTATTTTGCCGAAATTAACCTTCGATCTGTACAGGTTTTTGCCCGTGTGATAAAGGTTTTGCGTGTCTATGTAGACGCCCACGCGTTGCTCTTTTTGTTTTATTACTGACATGTTCTTTTATTAAAAATTATTAACTTGTAACGAGCTAAGACAACATTCACTCTTCATGCGCACCTAAAGGAGATTATTTCTTCAGTTCGAGTTTCTTTATGATAGCCGAATACCTGCGGGGAAAATTCTTGCGCAAATATCCGAGATGCGTCTGCCTGTCCGCCACCATGCCGAGAAGTCCCCTTCTCGAGTGGTTGTCTTTCTTGTGTTTCTTCAAATGCGCCGTCAATTCCTCGATTTTCTTGGAAAGCAAAGCTACCTGCACCTCCGGCGAACCCGTGTCTTTGTCGTGCACGCCCGTATCCTTGATAATTTTGGTCTTTTGCCTCGTTGTAAGCATGATTTACCATACTAGCACACATCGTTTGACCGCACAAGGGTCCCGCCTCTCCCTCCTCGGCACGACGAAGTGTATCACAATCGCAAGCTCGTTCGAC
>CAYHFU010000029.1:0-6926 GCA_964355985.1 uncultured Candidatus Saccharibacteria bacterium
GGAGTTCAGACGTGTGCTCTTCCGATCTCTAAAAATCCAAGTTATGACCCTGAAAAAGTGTGCTACTCGCCAAAAGATTACGACGATACATTCAAAGGACCCATGACCATCAAGCAGGCGCTAGCCGAATCAAGAAATATTCCCGCCGTCAAAACTCTTTATTTGACTGGTTTACAAGATTCCATCCAAACTGCCAAGGATATGGGTGTGACGGGCCTCAATGATCCAAATCGCTACGGTTTGACGCTCGTTATCGGCGGCGGCGAAGTGTCTCTTTTGGACATGACGAGCGCGTACGGCGTGTTCGCGAACGACGGCGTGAGAAATCCGTATCGTTCAGTCCTTGAAGTTTACGGCGCTAATGGTAATTTATTGGAGAGGGCTTCAACCAATCCGTCGCAAGTCATTGATCCGGAAATAGCTCGCGAGATTTCAGACATACTTTCCGATAACAAGATCCGTATGAGCAGCTTAAAGCCGATTGCGGAGAGTGTGGGAAGACAGGTCGCAATAAAGACTGGCACGACGAACGATTACCGTGATGTGTGGACGGTTGGTTATACCGCAAACCTGGCCATAGGCGCGTGGGCTGGCAACAGCGACAATACGCCCATGCAACATAATGTGGCAGGAATGATCATTTCACCCGTGTGGGGCGCGTTTGTGGCCAAAGTCGCCCGTGATTTCCCAAATGAAACTTTCAAAACCCCTGAGCCGACTTCAAAAGACCTAAAACCAACTCTTAGAGGAATATGGCAAGGTGGAATCTCTTATTGGAAAGATAAAATTTCAGGGAAAGTCGCTACGGAGTACACGCCTGAGGAACAGAGAGAAGAGATAGTCTTCCCAAGCGTTCATAATATCCTGCATTGGATAAACAAAGACGATCCGACGGGGCCTGCCCCAAATAATCCCATGGAGGATCCTCAATACGAAAATTGGGAATATGGCGTGCGCAACTGGTTCGTTGAATATCAAACGCAACATCCCAACTTCAAAGAGGTCGTTGCTTTTGAGATCCCAACCACTACCGACGATGTGCATTTGCCGGAAAAAGCTCCTCGGGTAAGCGTGATTACGCCGAGTGACGGTTCGGCGATCAACCCACAGGAACTGTTACGGGTTCAATTGAGGTCGGAGGGTGCTTATCAACCGCAAAAAACGGAGGTTTATGTTAACGGAAAATTCGTGCTTACGGCAAATTCCAGTCCTTTGAATTTCTCTTTTGTTCCAGCGGATGTCGGTAACTTGACTGAGACTGACAACACTTTATCGGTGATTGTCTACGACAACATGTTGAATAAAGGCCAAGTAATAGTAAACTTTAATATTATCTGAAGTCTTTAACGGTGTAGATTTGCTGATTTTTGTTGACCTCCTCCAAAATCGCCTCTTTTTTGATGAAGATCGCGGATTTCGCCGACTGGGAAATGCCTTGAATTGTAATCACACCAGAACGAAACTTTATTGCCTCCTGCGGCACTTCTATCGAAACGAATTTTTTGATCGCTTCCTGTACCGCCGCGTGAAAAACTAACTCCTTGGAACGGGAGTTTTGAATTTTCTTCAAAAATTCCCCGATATTGAAACTGAACATCACCTATTCATCGGCATCACCAGATAAGTGAATGACTGATCTCCTGAAACTGGACGGATCACCATCGGCCGATTGGCGCCGGATAGTTGCAGAGACACACTATCTGCATCAATGGATTGGAAGCAGTCAATGACATATTTGTAGTTAAAATTGATCTCCACCTTCTCCCCCGTCAAAGCCGCGTCAACTGTAGTCTTGTTCTCGCCAATGTCGCTGTTTTTGGTTTGAATTTCGAAGACTTTTCCTTGCGGATCTATCGTAAAGTGCACTTGATTGAATTTGTCTGAAAACACATTTGATATTTTAAGCGCGTTCAGGAGATCCTGTTTTAACGCCACAATTTCCGTTGTGTAACTCTTGGGGATAATCTGTTTATAGTCCGGGAATACCCCGTCAATCACCCTTGATACGACTTTTAACTTATTGGGAATTTCAAAAGATATCAAGTTTCTGCTTATTTCCAGGGTCACATTCTCAGAAACCGTCTCCAGTATTCTCATAATATCCGCCACATTCTTGAACGGAATGAGGATATCATCGACACTCGCGTTTGCCGGCAACTGCACCCTCTTCTCCGCCAAACGGAACGAATCTGTGGATACAAAGTTTAGTTTTCCGTCTTTCGTATACAAATAAACACTTGATAGTTCCGGCTTCACACTCGACACCGACGCGCTGTACCAAACAGATTTCAATCCTTTAATAATCAAATTTGGTGAAATAACAACTTTTTTGCCGTCTTTAACTGTTGGAATGTCCGGAAAGTCTTCATGTGGCACACATTTTATCACCCCCTTCGACTTCAAAGCTTTTATTTGAATATTGCCGGATACCAATTCAAGGCTGATAATACCGTCGTATTCGGTAATTTGGGAGACAAAAGAGGATAAGACTGAAGCGGGTAAAGCAAACTTCTCTTCCTTGTCTGATTTTGCCGTAACAGTAGCTTCAACACCAACATCCAAATTCGTCGCTTTTGTTGTTAGAAATCCTTTTTTAACTTCAAAAAAAAGACAGGATAAAACAGGTAGGGTTAGGTGTTTACCGGCCACTCTTTCTGTTAGTGAAATTGTTTTCTTTAGATCATGAAATTGAAGTTCAAGTTTCATTTTAATGGGCGTGGATTAATTAATTTTTTCTAAACACACTTATTATTATCTTTGTGGATATGTGGAAAACTTTTTCACTCCCTTGTTTTTAACTGTAATAATGAAATTAAATTATTTTTTCTTGTGGACATCTGTCTCATAACTAAAGCATTGTTCTTAGTTGTGAGATCTCTTGCGCCAATAAAACATTACTTTTGATATCCTCTTTTACTTTCTCATAAGAGTGAATGATTGTTGTGTGGTCTCTGCCTCCAAGTTTGTCACCAATAGACGGGAATGAAATATTATAATCTTCGCGTAGGATGTACATTATCACTTGCCGTGGCTTAACCACCTCTTTTCTCCGTGTTTTGCTGTATATATTCTCTTCTTCAAGATTGTAGAAGTTGCACACAGTCTTCACCACCTCTTTAACCGACAAGATCTTTTGTGGTTTTACGTTGTTTTTCAAAATCATCTTTATCTCATTCAAGTTCAACTCCCTGTTCTTGTGTATTGTGTTGTGTGCGATCACATTCACAATACCCTCTAGTTCACGGATGTTGTCCTCGATCTCTTCCGCGACGAAATCCACGATTTCTTCGGTGAGAGTGATCTTGTGTGGTGCGCATTTGGCGCGGACTATAGCCATCCTGGACTCTTTGTCCAGTTCGGATATGTCTATGATCATTCCTGTGTTGAAGCGGCTTCGGATGCGATCTTCAAGGTCGGGAATGATGTTTGGATGCCTGTCGGCAGAAAAGACGAGTTGACGGGCAGTATCGTAGAAAGTGTTGAACAAATGGAACAGTTCTTCTTGGAATTTTTCTTTACTCCCGAAGAATTGCACATCGTCCATGATAAGCACATCGTATTTCCGGTACTTTTCCTTGAATTGTTGTGCGCGATTGGTTTGCAACGACTCAAAAAAATCGGAACCGAAGCGTTCGGCGGTAAGGTAAAAAACTTTTTTGTTAGGGAATTGATCTTTTACCCTATTCCCAACCGCTTGGATCAAATGAGTCTTGCCTCTACCTGTTCCACCGTAAATAAACAACGGATTGTAAGTTTGTCCCGGTGTCTTGACTACGGTCTGGGCGGCCGCGTGGGCGAGCTCGTTGAACGGCCCAACTACAAAATTCTCGAAGGTGTATCGCGTATTTAGGTTATCCTCTTTGTTTACATAGAAATTTTCTAGAGGCATGGCCATTGTCGGCACCAATTGCGACTTTCTGCGAGAATCATCCTTTAGTTGCCCATCTTCCTTGAGAACCACATATTCCAAGGCCCTCACATTATTGTTCAGTTGGCGCAAAATCTTCAAAATGGCGTTATGACACTTCTTCAATAGCCATTCCCGCGCAAATTCGTTCTGCACGCCGAGATATATCACCCCCCCATCTTCCCGTACTATTTTTGCCGTTTTGACCCAAGTTGTGTAATTGGCCGACGAAACGGTTGGTTGGATCTCTAACAACGCGGCTTGCCAGATTTGTGAGTAGTCGTTCATGAGTAGTTTGCATTATATACCTCAAAACCGTTTTGTGAACTTGTACGAGTTTGAAAAACATGTTGATAAGGTGTGGATAGTTTTTGGGTGCTTGTGCTCTGATTGAAAATATGCAAAACTGCTCGTATGTCATTCACATATCAACCGAACAGACGGAAGCGTGCCAAGACGCACGGATTCAGGGTTAGAATGAAGTCTCCCGGCGGCAAGAAGGCGCTTGCCAGACGCCGCGCCAAAGGCAGGAAGAAAATCTCCGTCTAAGCGTCATCATGCTTCCAAAGTCGCAAAGACTTTCAACGAAACAATTCAACGAAGTGTTGGAGAAAGGTCATATGGCGCACACCAGCTTTTTTATCGTTAGGACGCTCGGAGGTTTCAAAGACAAACGAGTAGCCGCCGTGGTGCCGAAGAAGGTCGGCAAGACTGCCGTGGCGCGCCACAGAGGCACAAGGAGGATGTACGAGGCCATCCAAGCCGTATTTGAACTGTTCCCCGTCGGTACGCACTCTATTGTGTTTGCCAAAAAAAGTGTTGCCGACATCCCTTTTGATAAGTTAGTTTCCGATTTGAAGACACTTGGTGTATAGTTAAGCGCATGTACCAAGCTTTCATATTCAAGCCGCTCTACAACGGACTCGTCGGCTTGATGGACCTTTTGCCGTGGGCCGATCTCGGCGTCGCGGTCATTATCTTTACAATTATCGTCAAATTGGCGCTTTTCCACTTGTCCAAATCCTCGATTCTGACTCAAATAAAGATGAAGGAAATAGAACCGGAGACCAACAAATTAAAACAACAGTACGCCAATGACAAGCAAGCTCAAACGCTCAAAGTGATGGAACTGTACAAGTCGCGCGGCGTGAAGCCGTTTTCAGGAATTCTTCTTTTGTTTATTCAATTGCCAATCCTACTCGCCTTGCTTTCGGTATTTTACAAAATCATTCCAACGATCAATCCGGAATATCTGTATTCGTTCATAGATATGCCAACAGTAAAGACGATATTTCTGGGCCTTATTGACCTCACCAAACCAAGCCTAGTATTGGCCATCATTACCGCCATTGCACAGTATGTTCAGTTACATTTCTCTCCGGCCACAAAGCAATTGAAGACAGCGTCCGTCGCAACCAATAAATCAACCGGCCCATTGCCTCCGGATTTCGCGTCTTCGATGCAAAAACAAATGAAATACACCCTCCCCATTCTTGCCTTCGCCTCCATTTACTGGCTCATTCCCACCAAATTCCCCCAAGCGGCCTCTATCATCGCCCTTTATTGGTCGGTGAGTGCCTTGTTTACTCTTGCTCAAGAGTTGGTAGTCCGAAAACAGTACTTGCGATAACCGCCTCTCCCTCCTCGGCGCGACGAAGTGTCTCACATTCGCTGCGCTCGTTCGACACTTGTCGCCGCCTGCGACGGTCGAGGGCGGCTAACGCTATTATCAACGCGATAGCCGCGCCCGCAGGCGAGAACAGTCCTCCGCGAGGAGCTTGCGACGAGACGGAGGAGCTGTTGTCGCCGAGAGGGCGCGGGCTTAGTTTGAAGATACCAAATCCAGCGACCATAGTGACAAATCATTCTTGTTCATGAAGAAAAGATACCCATCATCGTCGCTGAGTGCCAAGTTGTACGCGTCAATTATCACATTCCCTTGATTTAGGAGATCCGCCGCCTGCCTCACCTCCCCCGTTTCCGCGTCAAGCATCCAAATACTGTCTATGAAAGAAGTTTTGCCCATGTACCAATCATCCGGATACTTACCGTTCGGTGTTTGCGACGACACTCCGCAATAAACCTGTTCTTTGAATTTGGTTGACCAGACACATTTGTCCGCCAATGTCCTGAATATTACCGGCGTTGATTCTTTCCTTCCAATATCATAAATAGCTGTCGCAATCATTCCACTATTATCCGAATACGAATACAATGCTCTCGTGGCGTCCCTGCTTACTTTCACGGTCAGCCCGGGTAGATTTCCAAGTACCGATCTCATTACGCCGCTTTTAATATTGATCAAATACAAATACCCCGAATAATTCGCGCTTGCCTTGGTCGTCACGGCAACGACGTTTTCTTCCGGCCAACCGACATTCAATTGAGTAAACGGAATGTTGAACAATTGCGTCTGCTTACTTCCGTCAAAGTTTGAAATGTAGCCGACGGCGGAACCGTTTTCGTTTATGACAGTCAAAATACGATCTCTTTTCGGCGACTCTGCGACGGCGATAATGTTTCCGGAGACGATCCTACCCTTCAATTCATAAGGCGTTTCGGCTAATGAGTTTGTCTGTGAAGTCGTCAAGGCCGAAGAGGAAGAAGTTGCCGTCGAAGTCGAGGCGTTCGTGGGCGATTTGGGCATAACACGCTTCACAATATCGGCAATGACGGTCGCGATCTCGTCACTTCCACTGTCAAGATATTGTCCGACGAACGAAGTGTCGTTTTTGTTCCACCAACTCTCGTATACTCTCGGCAGCAATGTGTTTGAGATAATCTCAATATCCAATGAGTCCATTCTTGCCTCGTAAATATTTCCTCTCCCCCTGTCTATCCACCTCACCGCCGTTGTGCTCGCGGTCGTGCTCGCCCCAAATCCTCCAACGGGCGTAGCGCTTAATTGTCTCAATACCGGCAACGGCGTGGCGACATTTCCAATTGTAGTTGTCGCGGCCGCATTTCCTTCTTGATTACCACCCTGTCCCGTGCTCCTACTCGGCGTCCTGTTGAACGG